>DAIMET010000008.1:0-51570 GCA_036725105.1 Calditrichota bacterium | reverse complement strand
AAGTAAAAGTACCTTGTTGTCCGGATGTAGCTACGGTCACTTTTAAATGTGAATGCAAAGAAGAAAAAGGCCGCATTGTTGTTAAAATGCCTTCAACGTGTATCCGCGGAACAACGGTGTACATCTACGATCAAAGTGGAAAAGCGGTCTGGAAAGGAACTGCTTCCACTGATGAAGGGATTTTTGATACTGGTTGTACGCTACCCTGTCCCGCTACATATAAAGTAGTTCCTAAAAATGATAATTGTAAGTTTTACCCCGAGTCACAGGAAGTAAAAGTACCTTGCTGCCCAGAAGTAGCCAATGTTACTTTTAAGTGTGAGTGTAGGAAGACTTTTTCCCTACACCCCATTTTCCTGTTTTTCATAACACTTTTTTCAACATTCTAAAACTTTCATATCCATACATTTAATCAAAAAGCACCTGCTTTAAGCATTGAGCAGGTGCTTTTTATATTTCGGAATACTCTACTTCTTTCAGTTGATCCCACGAAGTTGTATATGCGGATGTGAGAAGTTCTCTCTTCATACTCCAACAACGGCTAATCCCTGAAGATGCATAATACAGAGTGTCTCTTCCATATTTCTCATTGATAGAATCCATAGCCACCATCATATTTTTATCGCTGCTATGCAGATAAGAAGGATAAAACAGGCTGTGAATAGATTTTACTTGTGGAGATAAAGCAAGAAACAAGCACCCTGTCTTTTTATAAAAATATCCTTCCTTATAGATAAGTGCTAGGGCATCAAAAGAAGCTCTAATAAGGAGAGATGTTTCAGCAGTAGGAAAAGGTAGTGATATACTATGAAAGGATCTGTATTGAGGAACTTCTTTAAATGGATTTGTGGAAAGATGCACACACACAACTTGTGCACAAGAATTTTGTTTCCGAAGTTTTTCAGCATTCAATGTAGTAAACGTTGACAATGCTTCATATAGATCTGTTTTTTTAGTTACTGGATATGAGAATGATCGAGATGTGTGGATTGCCTTTTTCTCCACACGACTTGTCGTTGAATCAATACAAGAAAAACCCCTTAACTCCCATACGGTTTGGAGTCCTTTTTTGGTTAATAATTTTCGAATCCACGTATCAGGAATGCCGCACAAATCATACGCAGACTGAATACGATTTTTCTGTAACTTACTAGTATATTTTCTTCCGATACCCCAAATATCTCCCACAGGAGTCTGCTTTAAAACAGATTGAATGTGCTTCTCTGAAAAAAAAGAATATACACCGGAAGAAGTTTTTTTTGCAATATGGTTGGCGACTTTAGCCAGCGTTCTTGTATGAGATATGCCGACTGAAACAGGTATACCCGTCATTTTTTGTACAGTTTCGCGGATATTTCTGCCTAAAAGAACAGGCTTGTTATTGTATGCATCGGAAAACACAAGAAACGCTTCATCTATAGAATAAATTTCAATTTCTGCCGGGTAGACAGAAAGAATTTGCATCACACGGTTTGACAAGTCTCCATATAACTCGTAATTGGAAGAAAGAAAGAAACCTCCATGCTGCTGCAAAATCTTCTTGCATTTAAAAAAAGGGGTTCCCATTTCAATTCCAAGAATTTTTGCCTCCTTGGAACGTGCAATTACACAACCATCGTTATTTGAAAGAACAACAACTGGCTTTTGTTCAAGTTGAGGATTAAAAACTCGTTCACAGGAAACATAAAAATTGTTGCAGTCCACCAATACCACAAAACTCATTTTTGGACAGTGGGGTGAACAACAAACGTAATCACACCCCATATGGCAATTGTATGATGGGTGTGAACCCATCGTTTTGGGTGATAATACATGATTTTTAGTTCTCCATCCAGTATGGCAATAATAGGATTTCCCTCAAGAGGTGATAACGATCGATCGATAATCAAAATATCTCCAGATGAAATCCTCCCATCCGGTGTGCTTCCATTTTTCACTTTCATCACAAAGGTTGCAGTCGGATTTTGAATAAATCGCATATTTAAATCAAGCGTTCTTTCGGTATAGTCGGTTGCAGGAGAAGGAAATCCTGTTGGTCGCATATATTCCCCTTTTTGCCATTTGGCAACTTTCTAATTTTAATTTGCTTTTTGGTATATTATTTTACAATTTTGCTATCTGTCAAGATATTTTTGTAAATATGCCTCTTGTCATTTTATGCAGATGATCGTATAGTAGATGTATGAAATTTAGTCACTGGCTCAATCAAAAAATGAAACAACGTGATCTATCCCAGAAAGATCTTTCAATACTCTCAGGGATTTCTCAGTCTGCAATTTCAAGATGGCTTCATGATCTTCGAAACCCTGAACCTAAGCAGCTACAAAGAATAATTCCCGTATTGCAGACATCGGAACAAGAATGTTTTACTGCTGCAGGTTTTTTTACCGGAGCACAAGAAAAGGACACTGCATTTCTTTCTATTCCCTTTTTATCCCCTGAAATACCCTGTGGCGAACCCATTGAAACATTAGATCAATACATTGTCGATTATCGGCAAATACCGCGTGAATTTGTAGAGAGTATCCTGGAGAATACGATTTCATCAGATCAAATATACATGGTAAAGGCAATTGGTGATTCCATGATAGGTAAAGGAATTCAACCGGGTGATTGGGTCTTATTCTCTCCCGATATTCCTGTAAAAAACGGAGACACCGCTATTGTGTTTATTGAAGAAACGGGTCTATGTATGAAGGAGATTCTATATCAGAATCAAATTTTAATACTAAAATCTGCCAATCCGTCCTATGACCCTATTGTCCTTGCTGGAGAAAAAGAAGCAAGAATAATTGGAAAAGTTCTCATGAAAATAGGTAAGATATAGTACAAAGATTTTTACGTTAACAAGGAGTGTATATGATATGACACAAAACAATCGATGGTTCTTTACTATCCTACTTATTGGCTGTTTACTCGTTTCATTTTCAATGACGAGTTGTTCCTTTGATCCTTCTACCAGCCGCTCTACTGAGAAGCTGATGCGAGAATATATCGGTGATGAAGAAATTTTATCTGAGGATATGTTTCAACCTCTCACAATTTTTGAAATGACAGAAAATGCAGAAGAATATGCAGGTACTTTTGTGATTGTAAGTGGGAAAATTGTCAGCTTGTGCCCTGTTGGTTGCTACTTCTTTATGCATGATGAAGATGGCAACCAGGTCTATGTTGATCTAGCTCCCCAAAATTTTGATGTCCCTCAATCTGCACTAGGAGAAAATGTAGAAGTTTGGGGTTTAGGTTCTGTTACAGGTGGTGCTCCAAAAGTTTCTGCCTACAAAGTCGTTTTTCTTGATGTTGAAGAAGAAATAGTTCAAGATTAGTTTGATGATTCTTCCCAAATTGTACCGTCTTTCATATGTACAATCCGTGAACATTGTTTAGCTAGTTCGTTGTCATGTGTAGCGCATAATATTGTAATCTGATGGTTCTTATTCAGTGATTGAAACAACTGAAAAATCATTGTTGCATTTGTAGAATCTAGATTTCCCGTGGGTTCATCAGCAATTAAAATAGGTGGATTATGGATAATCGCTCGAGCGATAGCGGTTCTTTGCATTTCTCCTCCAGATAATTGCGAAGGAAGATGGTGCAGACGATGTCCTAATCCAATTTCGGTTAAAATAGTGGGAATTCTTTCACGAAGAGACTGCTTCCCTGCGAACAATAAGGGAAGTTCAACGTTCTCTTTAACCGTAAGTGTAGGAATCAGATGAAATGACTGAAAAACATAACCGAACCACTTTCTTCTTACATAAACCCACTTTTTTTCAGAGAAACCCGATACTTCGCTCCCATCCAATAAGTAGCTTCCCTTTGTACAACGGTCCAATCCTCCAATAACATTCAGTAATGTAGATTTTCCTGAACCTGAAGCCCCCATAAATGCTATGAAATCTCCTTTATAGATTGATATGTCAGCGTTTTGTAATGCATGCACAGTCTCGTTACCGCGATGATAATTCTTGTATACTTCTTGTAATCGAATAATTGGATTAGGATTTGTCATCTTGTATAGCCTCCAAGGGAGAGATCTTTTGAATTGTCACTACTGGTATGATGATGGATGCAAGCCCTATGACAACACAGAATGACAATGTCAGAAAAATCGTTTCTAAAGAATAGTAAGATAGCGTTCCTCCAGGTGCATTTGATACTAGAGATCGTAGCAAATTCTCAATACCCTGATTTAAAAACCAAGCTAAAATCATCCCCAGAAAACTTCCTGTCACAATGATACATACTGTTTCAATGCCAATTCCATAGGCAAGTTGAATTGAACTCGCACCCAAAGCTTTCATCATCCCCATCTCTCTGCGACGATCTTCAATGGCCATGAAAATGGTATTCATAATTCCAATCACGCCAATAAAAACGATAAACCAGATAGCAATTTGAAGAAGATTTTGTGTCGACTGAACCAGATCGTTTAGGGTATATTCAGCTTGACGATACGATACAATCTGAACATCAGGAATTGCAGATAAATCTTCAATTGTCGCGCCTACTTTTTCTCCTTCTTTTAACTGGATACCGATTGCCTTCATTTGATCTGGAAGATTTACAATTTTCTGCACTGTTTTTAAAGGAGCAAAAATGAATTGATCATCAGCAGTTCGAGTTTTTGGTAAAACACCAACAATGGTCAATTCTTCCTTAAAGAAAATTGGGGGAAGAGTATCTCCTGCTTTCAAAGAAAGCACTTCTGCTAGATTACTACCTATCCAGCATTCCATAGCTTCTTCATGTGAAAAGATCAGTTCAGATTTATCCCATAATGGTTTTAAAATTGCAAAATCGGGATATACGCCATACAAAACCGTTTCCTTGTGTGAGGTTGGATCTTCAAACTTTTGAATTAGTATCGGGGATGCAATCGAAACAGCGGGATGAGATTTCACATTTTGAAATTGCTCCATCGTCAAGCTTTTTTCAATATATCCTCCGTGAAGTACGAAAATTGTCATCTCATAAGGACAACCCTTTGGTACAGCCAATATCTGTATACCCAAAGATGTAAACTCTTGTTTCAGCGCTCTTTGATACCCTTCTGAAAACGTTACTACGCTAAAAAAAGCAAGAACGATTGCACTAATACCAATCGTGGTGAGGAAGGTTCTCCATTTTCTTCGTTTCATGTTTGCAACGGCTAAAGAATAATATCTCATAAAGGTTTCCTAGCAAATGCTGTCGATGGAGACTGTTTCATCATAATAAAAAGTGGGTGAATACAAGCCAAAACAGTCATCAAAAGGGTAATACCGATAGTAAAACTAATATCTAATCCAGAAAGAAGGAAAATAGATCCAGTAGTAATGGTGGGGATAAGATATGGAATCATAAGCTCATATACAGGAATAAATAGGAAGGTTAAAGCTATTCCTAAAAGTACACCAAGAAATCCAAGTAATAGACTCTGAAACAGAATCCAAAGGCTCATTTGTGTGTTGGTTGCTCCAAAAGCTTTTAAAACGACAATTTCGCGAATCTGATCTGTCACACTGATTGTGATAGTATTCACGATTTGTAAAAAACTTGCCATCATGGCAATCAACAAAATACCTACAATTAACCATTGTAGCATGTCAATGTATTCCAGTACCATTTGCAGGAGTTCATTCATGGTTAAAACCTGCACATCCTCTATTGACTCAATGGCTATAATTGTTTCTTCTGCCTTGGAGATGTCCTCCAAAGTAACAGATACGCTTGAAACCCAGCCATCTTGACGAAACCATTCTTGAGCTATAGGGAGGGAAACAAATATTGATGTATCCTCCTGATTCTCAGATGGGGGCAATACTGCAAGAACAATAAAAGAAGAATGCTCCGGTCCTAATTGAATAGTATCCCCTGCGGATACTTTCAATACTTCAGCTTTTTCTGATCCAAGGATTAAGTATTTGTTTGAGTTTTTTTCATCTGAAAAAAACATATCGGTGTTGGAAATATCTCTCCATGAGTTCTTCATGTGTTCGATACCCTTTGTGATGCCAGTAATTCGATCAAGTTCTCCTTTTTTTTGAACAGAAGGAATCATTCCTGATAGGGTAGCATACGCATATTGAACATTAGGCAAATTTTGAATTTTCTGAAGAGTATCTTGGGGCAATTGCTTTGGTAGTATTCCACCCTGTAGAATAACAGAAGAAGCCTCGTAGGGACACCCTTTGGGCATCGCTATAAGGTGAGCTCCAAAGTTTTGAATACTTTGGCTCATATTCTGTGTGTAGCCGTGTCGTAATCCAAAGAAAAAAAGAAGAGACATCACTGCGATGCATATTGAAAGAGTAGACAGAACTACCCTGCTTTTTTTTCTCCAAAGCGTTTTCCATGCAAAATGAATATATGATAGTAGCTTCATATAACAATTATACAGAAAAAAAGGAGGTGGGTAAGATTTTAAGAAGAAGCAGTCCCGAGGAGAATCGAACTCCTATTGCCGCCGTGAAAGGGCGGTGTACTAACCGTTATACGACGGGACCGTGTATTCTGAGGCATGAAGGACTCGAACCTTCGACCCTCTGCTTAAAAGGCAGATGCTCTACCGACTGAGCTAATGCCCCACACCGGAGGTAAATTCTAGCATAGTAGAAAAAAATGTCAACTAATAATTTTTTGCGTAGCTTCGAAATTTAGTGAATCGTTTGTCAAATAGAAGGTTTACAGTACCTGTAGGGCCGTTTCGATGCTTGGCAATAATCAATTTAACCTCTGGCATTTCATTCGTATCGTCTTCTTGATTGGGGCTAGTATTTCGGTGCAAAAACATAACTAAGTCTGCATCCTGTTCAATTGAACCAGACTCTCGTAAGTCGGATAGTATTGGTTTCTTGTCTTGTCTTCTTTCAATATCTCGACTAAGTTGAGACAAAAGCAAAATGGGAATACGTAGCTCTCGGGCTAAATTTTTCATTTGTCTGGTGATTTTGGAAATCTCCTGCACTCTATTTTCAACACGCTCTTGACTATGCATTAGTTGGAGATAATCAATAATGATAATGAAATCTTTGTGCTCTGCTTGTAGTCGCCTTGCTTTAGAACGAACATCAAGCACGGAAACATCAGGTGAATCATCAATGAAAATTGGAGTTTCGTACAGCACGTTGACTGAATTCACAATTCTCTCTTGATCGCTATCATTGAGAAGTTTTGGATTTCGAAATTTCTGTAAGTTGATCTCCGTATGGGAGGAAAGAACTCTTTCCACAATTTGGATTTTGGACATTTCAAGAGAAAACAAAGCTACAGGAACATCTTTTAATGCAATATTCACTGCAAAATTCATAGCCAAAGATGTTTTTCCCACCGAAGGACGTGCTGCAAGAATTATCAAATCAGATTTTTGAAATCCGTTCGTCAATTCATCAAGATCACGGTAATTCGTCATAACCCCAGTTTCAACTGTTTCTAGGCTTTGGCTTTTCTCAATTTTCGTGAATACTTCCGATACTACTTCTCGTATGGGGACAAAATTAAGTGGTTTGATGCCTTCAGATATCTTCATGACCAAAGCTTCAGCTTGGTCCATTAGCTCATCAGCTGGAATCTGAGAATTGAAGTCTAAACCCAGGATTTCGTTTCCTACTTTAATAATTTTTCGTTGAAGAGAACGATCCAAAATGATTTCACTATAATAGTGAATGTTGACCGTAGCGGTAGTAGACTCACTTAAAAAGAGAATATACTCGGTTCCTCCAACTTTTTCTAGAAGATTTAAGGATCTTAATTCTTCAGGCAAAGTAACAATATCAATAGGAGAGTTTTTGGAAAAAAGAGAAAGAATGCATTTGAAAATAATGCTATGTGCTGGATCATAAAAATCATCAGGCTGAAGCATTCCTTGAATTTTCAGGAATGCTTCGCGGTCTTTCAGAATAGACCCTAATACAGCCTGTTCAGCATCTAAAGAATGAGGAGGAGTGCTCGTTGGCATTATTCCTCCTCAATAGGTTTTATCTCTACTTTTACTTTTGCAATGACTTCAGGATACAGCTTTACGGAAAAATAATGTTTTCCAATGGTCTTGATGTGACCATCGAGAACAATTTTCTTTTTATCGATATCCAATTTCAAGTCTTTGTTGATTTGTTTGGCTAATACATCTGCAGTAACAGATCCAAATAGCTTTCCTTCTTTGCCAGCTTTTTCTAACAAGACCATGGAATATTCTTTTTCGATTTTGCTTTTCAGATCCATTGCTTCTTGCTTTGCATTTGCTTTTTTGCGCAACAACTGATCACGCTTCTGTTGCCACTCTTTTAAGGCACCTGGCGTCATTGGTTCTGCTAGTGATTTTCGAAAGAGGAAATTTCTGGCATAACCCTCAGAAACTTCAACAACATCACCCTTCTTACCAATATCATTCACATCTTGAACTAACAGAACGCGAATTGATTTCATCGACGTACGAACGGAAGTAATGCAATCTCTCGAGATCGTTTAATCGCTAAAGCTACTTTTCTTTGATGTTTTGCACAAGTACCAGTGATACGACGACTTAAGATTCTACCCTTTTCATTGATGAATCTACTTAACAAGTCGGCATTTTTATAGTCAATTTTAGCCTGTTTGTTTACGCAAAAATAACAGACTTTTTTTCTTGGTCGTATAAATCTTCTTTTTCGTCTTGGTCTTTGGTCCATGGAAATCTCCTTATATGACGTTGTCTAAATCTTCTGAAAAATCGTATGCTTCAATTTCTTCTTCTTGAGGAAGACCGTCATCATCGTGTTGTGTATCTGGATATACATCGTCTGAATGATTCTGAGAATATTCTTCAGAAGAAGAACGATTTTGTTTTCTGGAAAGCATTTGAAGGTTCTGAGCTACAATATCTGTATACCACTGTACTGTATCATTCTTTTCATATCGTTTGATTTGCAATCGACCTTCGACATAAATAAGATCGCCTTTGTGGTAACCTTCGCTGACTTTTTTTGCATTGTATCCCCAGCAAGTGATTTTTACAAAAAGAGTATCTTCAACCCATTCTTCCCCTTGCTTTCGATTCTGACTGACTGCCAATCTGAAATCGGTAACCTGGGCACCGTTTGGAGTAAATCGAGAATCAGGATCAGTTGCCAAACGTCCAATCAACATAATTTTATTCAGCATTTTAGCCTTCCTTGGTCTCTTCGGTTTCAATTGTCTCAACAGGGCTATCATCCGTTGGAACGTTTTGTTCTTCTGTATTCACAGCAGCTACATTTACGTTGACTTCAGTTGATTCTTCAGTTGGGTTTTCTTCTGCTGAAGTAGCTTTAACTTGATCACTAGTATCATCTGAACTTCTGGGTGTACGGTGATCTGTGTTTCGATTGTAACTTCTTCTGGGTTGTGGCATTGCTGTTACAGAGTCATCACGTAAGAAGACGCGAAATCGGAAAATACGGTCAGTGATTCGGGCAATTCTCTTCAGTTCCAAAGGTACATCGGTTTTTGCATCAAAAGTAACCAAGAAATAAAAACCTTCAGTTTTTTTGAAAATGGGATAAGCAAATCTTTTTTTGCCCCATTCAAAAACTTCTTTTATCTCTCCATCAGCAGAAATAACGTCTTTCATTTTGGTCAAAATAGTTTCCATTTCTTCCGGAGAAGAACCTGGATCAAAAATAACTACAGCTTCATATTTGTTCATAAAAGCCTCCCTATGGTCAGATTGGTTTCGATTTGTGCTTGAATCGAAACAGGGCAAATATCTATTTTATTTTATTTTTTTTAGACTTCAAGTAAAAAGAATTGAATTAAGGGAGAGCTATATCAAATATTAGGGATTTGCGATGGACACAAATCCCTAATAGCGCATTTCTGACACAATGGTTTTCTCGCTTTACAGATGAATCGGCCGTGGTGAATCAACAGTATTGATATTGTTTCCCATTGATTCGATGGAAAAAGATTCATTAAAACCTTTTCAATTTCGATGGGGTTCATGTCAGAATGTGCCCATCCTAAACGTTTACTCAAACGGGAAACGTGTGTATCTACTGCAACTCCTTGTGCTATATGAAATGCTTGAGCTAATACTACATTGGCGGTTTTCCGTCCAACACCCTTCAGAGTAATAAGCTCTTCCATGCTAGAGGGTACAAATCCTTGAAAGTTTTTTTCAATAAGTACTCCATTTTCATGAAGTCGTTGTGCTTTTGTGTGATAATAGTTCACAGATTGTATATATGGCTCAATTTGACCAGGAGTAACCATGGAGGCATGTTTTGGTGTGGGTATAAAAAGAAAAAGTGAAGGTGTTACTTGGTTCACTCGTAAATCTGTACACTGTGCAGAGAGAATAGTAGCTACTAGAAGTTCCCAAGGGGTTGAAAAATGGAGAAATGGTTTCACTTCATATTGAATTGTTAAAATCGATAGTACTTTTTCTGCAATTGATACTTTTTTCTTTTTTTTCATGCTATCATATTATACGGTTAATTCATAGGTCTGGTAGATACGTTTGAACTTGAAAGACAAACCTTTCATGGTAGAATTAACTCTTGATGAAATAATTTTGTACGGTTTGCGGACTAATCCGCATCATATACAGGAGGCATTGATATGCAAACAACTTATAAAGGACATAGAAGAAAACGTTTTAGAGTTCATGGTTTTCTTCATAGAATGAGAAACCATAACGGAATAAATGTTATCCGAAGACGGAGAGCAAAAGGTCGTAAAAGACTAACTGTCTAATTTATATGCATGGCATTGCTTCGTAAACGTTTGAAAACAAAGGCTTTTCAGTCTTTGTTTTCATCTGGTTTTTTTGTTCCAGGGCGTCATTTATCTATCATTGTAAAACCGAAACCCTCTTTAGAGGGTCAATTTGGAGTTACTATGAAAAAAAAGAAAAGAAATGCCGTGGAGAGAAACCTTATACGAAGACGTCTGAAAGAGGCTTTTTTATTGATTCAAGATCAAGTTTCCTCTGCAGTTGATCTAGTAATTATTGGTACAGAATCCACACAATTTCTTCCTTTGCAGAAAATTGGTGAAGAAATTGTGTATTTGCTCCAAAAAGCGAAGAAAAGAGGATACATTTGAAGCATATCCTCATCTTTTTAATTCGATTGTATCAAATCGTTCTATCTCCCCTAAAGCCTTATCCTACTTGTCGTTATACTCCTACATGCTCTGAATATTCTATTCAGGCTATACGAAAACATGGGCCCTGGCATGGACTCTGGTTGGCTATTAAACGTGTTTTACGTTGTCACCCTTTTCATCCTGGGGGTTATGATCCTGTTCCATAGAAAGGTATGTTTATGAAAAAATATCGAGCAAAATGGTCACTTTTCATACTTATTGCAATCACCTGCATTTCTATTGTGGGTTTCTCTGGGTGTATTCCAGGCATGGGAGGCAACAAAGAACCCTCTCAACCGAATGTAACTGCCCAAGGTATGGATCCAAACCACCCTATCGCTATGTCTGTTAATGCAATGGGAAAAGAAGGTGAAGTTGCTTCCATAACGATTAAAGTAGAAAACCTGGGAGCACTGATCAATAATGTCAACGTTTCAATTGGTGGACTAGAGAATCCTGACGATATTTCCCCCTTTATTATTATGGATGACATGCCTGATCTATCTATGGTATCTCAAAAACTTGCTGATAATCTTCCCGCTGGAGAAGCTGCACAGACTACCTTTATTTTCGAATGTCCAGAGGGTACCCCTGATGGGCAATACAACTTAGAAATGACCGTGACATACTCTGATATTAGCGGTGAAGAATACTTAGTAACAGACGTTTTTTATGTAAAAATTGACCGTCCATGGTATTACTTCATCACTATCGCAATGAGACGGATTTTAGATTTCCTTTCTGGTGGATCTGCTGGATGGTACGGACTCGGGATCATTTTGTTTACCCTTATCCTTAAACTTCTTCTTTGGCCTGTTGCAAAAACCACGATGAAAAGCCAAGAACAGATGTCTAAAATTCAACCTAAGATTAACGAGATCAATAAAAAATACAAAGACAATCCTGAACGGAAAAATGAGTTGATCATGGATTTGTACAAACAAGAAAACATAAATCCAATGTCAGGTTGTCTTCCAATGTTACCTCAACTTGTTGTCCTGTGGGTATTGTATACTGCCCTTCAGGGATATATACCTCTTTACAGAGCAAGCTTTTTATGGTGTCCCAGCTTGGGTATGCCCGATCCATACTACATATTTCCTATCCTAGCTGGTGTGAGTACTTTCCTTCAAAGCTACACTGGACCGCAAGGTAAAGACCCACAAACAAAATCCATGATGTATATGATGCCGATTTTCTTCTTTATTATCATGATGCGATTCCCAGCTGCTTTATCAATGTTTTGGACTGTATACGGATTATTCTCCTGGGGACAACAAGCATTTATGAATGCGCAAAAGAAGAAAAAAGTCACCCCCGAAAGTCCTGTTGAATTGAAATAAATGAGGCTTTTATGCAAACAATATCTACACATCAATTTCGTAATGAATTAAAAGATTTTGTGTTTTGGATTTTTGATCAACTAGGCGAGAACCCTTATGTTCAAGTTTTTAGTGAACCCTTTGGTTTATTGGTAGAGATTGATATTCAGAATCCATCTCGATACATTGGTAATCAAGGAGAAGGACTAGGTCTCATCCAGCACTTAATCAAAACTTGCTTTGGTAATAAGTATCACCCTCTCCCTCAGTTCATGGTCGATATCGGTGAATACAAGAGAAAGCAAATCTCCATACTTAAAAATATTGCAGTGAGTAACGCCATTAAAGTTAGAAAAACAGCTAAATCCGTTGAGTTATCTCCAATGAGTCCTTTTGCAAGGCGCATTATTCACCTTACCTTGAAAGACCATCCCCACTGCACAACCCATTCAATTGGGGAAGGAGAACAGAGAAGGATTGTGATCGATCTGAAAGGATAAGTATGCGAGACCCTGTTGTTGCTATAGCCACGCCACTTGGAGAGTCTGCAATTGCAGCTATCAGGGTTACGGGTGATGATTGTCTTTCGATGATGCAAGCCTTGATAGGTGATTTTGCTCCTGTACCTAGAAAAGCATTGCATGTTGTCCTTCGAAATCCAGAAGATTCTTCTCCATTGGATGATGTTATTGTAATTTATTACAAATCTCCAGCTAGTTATACCGGTGAGGATATGATTGAAATCTTCTGTCATGGAGGACTTGTATCCGTTCAAACCATATATGAAAATCTTCTTCAAATTGGATTTAAGTCTGCTCCTCCTGGTGAATTTACAAAAAGAGCTGTTTACAATGGTAAAATGGACATCTTTCAAGCAGAATCCGTTGAACAGATTGTTCGTGCTAGATCAAAAGAAGAAGTTGAACTGTCTGTTCAAACATTGAAAGGAAAACTTACTAGAACATTCAAGGACATCTTACAACAAGTCTCCTCTATTCAAGTAAAAATCGAAGCAAGAATCAGTTTTCCTGATGACATAGAAGAAGATGATCAGGAGATCTTTTCTGATATCAATCATGTAACCAAAACAATCGAAAACCATCTATATGCTCACACTTACATCCAAAAGATTCAAAAAGGTTTCTCGATTACATTAATGGGTAGAACCAATGTCGGAAAGTCTACATTGTTCAACACCCTTGTAGGATATGACAGAACTCTGGTTTCCCCATATCCATCAACAACGCACGATTATGTTTCTGAAGAAGTTCTCTGGGATGGATATTCAATTCATCTCTATGATACTGCAGGTTACATAGCAGATGCTACACAGCCATTGGATATTATTTTCAATGAAAGAATGCAGTCACTTTTTGATTCATCCTTTCTTCTTGTCTATATTCTAGATACCGTAGATTTTCGCAAAGACGATCTACTCTTAATTGACCAATACAAGCGATCCAATATGATACTGGTAGTAAACAAAACAGACATTTCATCTCCAGATCCTTCCTGGATAAAACAATTACCTCATCACTTGCCTATGATTGAGATATCAGCAAAAAATAAAACCGGGATCGATGAGTTGATTCAGCACATTACACATACAATAAAAGAATCTTTGGGCAAGGTTCCAGAGTACTATATCAATCAAAGGCAATTCTATGTTTTGCAGCAAATCAACTCTATATTACAATCAATAGATTCTTCCTCCAATCCTTTTTTAGATCAAATTGCTGAAGATTTTCAAGAAATTGTGTATATACTAAAAGAAGAATTAGATGTATCCCATAATCCAAAACTATTGGAAGAAATTTTCTCTCGTTTTTGTATTGGCAAATAGAAAGGAGTTATGATGGAAGAAACATTCGAAGATTTAGTTGAAAAAGCAAAAAGTGAAGAAAAGCATAAAAACTATCAACAAGCAATCATTGACCTTGAAAAGGCTCGGGTGTTTGATGAAAACAATAAAGAAGTAAACTTGTCTCTTTCTCGATTGTATATGATTGACGGGAAACCTGTCCAAGGTTTGGAAATCATTCTTCACCAAGAAGGATATGATAAAGACCCCGATTACCTTCTTCAGCTTTCAAACGTATATCTTACGCTACAGCGATTCCAAGAAGCTGAAAACTTACTTTTACAAGCATTGGATATTCACAAGACAGCCCCTTTGTACAACAATTTAGCTGTTGTGATGATGCGTCTTAATAAAGGAGAACAGGCGGTCATGTATTTGTACGAATCGATACAAATTAATGACACAAATCCAAACACGTACTTCAATCTAGCAACGTATTATGAAACCAAAAAGGATTTTACTAAGTCGAAACAAGTTTTGGAAAAAGCTCGAACAAAATGCGAAACTGCTGAAATTGATGATCGATTAATTCGGGTTCTTTTACGTTTACAGAATTATCAGGAAGCTGATAGGATTGCACAAGAAGCTCTGCATCGTTTTCCTGATGCAGTCGCATTACTTATCGCAAGAGCACATATCCTTATGCAACAAGGGAAATACGAAGAAGTATTAATGTGGATCAAAGATTGCAGCACTAGACAGATCGTCTCTACGCAAATGGAGCAAGTCTTTTTGGACCTTAAGTCAGAAGCACTTTTGCGTCTATCTAGATTTGATGAAGCATTAGCTGTTGTTCAACACATCTTACAAAACCCGAAACACAACCCTTTATACCATTTAAAAAAGGCAAACATTCACTTATTTAAAAGAGAACACCGGCAAGCTATACAAATTCTCACAGAATTTTTGAAACATTCTGAATACCCCCCCAATTTACGTCAGGATGCTGTAATTATGCTTCGTGATATTGAAATCCTTAATTGGCAGAAATTGATTGAATTTTTATATATGGATCCAGGTTTACACAATGAACTCATCGAGAATCCTTTTCAAGCCATCGAAAAAAGAGGAATCATACTTCCTATCAACAATATTCAACGTGTTGTAGAGGATATTCGGAAACAACGAGGTGGCTATGCAACTTCTCAACAAGGAGTTAGTTAATGAATTCCAGCTCTGGTTATATCCAGTGTAACCTTTCATTGATGCCCTTGGGAATTGTAGACTACAGTTCCATCATAAGAGATTGCATAGAAGAATTATGTTCCTCTCCACTGGAAGTAACTGTTGGACCTATGAGTACAATCATTGCTGGTCCAGAAAAAGTCGTTTTTGAAACCATCCAAAATCTTTTTCAATTTGCTACCTCTCTACATTCTCAAATAGTGTTGAATGTTACTCTCAGCAACTGTTGCCCAAGAAAATGAAAAAAGAATGGTTTCGCGATTACTTTAACGAACTGTATGGAAATGTTATTTTAGATAGCATTCAACCCTCATATACACTTAATCAGGTGAAGTTTGTTGAAGAAGCCCTACAACCTAACCCTGGAGCCTCTATTTTGGACCTTTTTTGTGGCAAAGGCAGACATACACTGGTATTGGCAAAAAAAGGTTATAACTTAACTGCAATCGATTTTGTTCCTTCTTTCATTCAGGCATTACAAGAATCTGCCCAAAAGGAGCAATGTCCAGTTGATGCTATCTGCATGGATGCACGCCAAATCCAATATCACAATCAATTTGACCACATTCTCGTTTTGTTTACCTCTTTCGGGTACTTTTCTGATCAAGAAAATGCTGACTTGTTATCTGCAATACGAACCTCCTTAAAGCCAGGTGGAACTTGTATGATTGATGTGGAAAATCGCGATTATCTCTTGCGGTTTTTTTGCAAAGAAAAGTGGAGAAAAAAAGAATATGGCTGGCTACTCGAACGTAACAGATTTTACCAAAAAACATCCCACCAAAGAACAGTGAGGGTCATCATTGATCGACAAGGGAATTCTACTACCTCTGAAAGAATTCTTCGGTTGTACGCAGAACACGAGATACTTTCCCTTGGACATCAGGTAGGTTTTAAGACAATTAAGGTATATGGAGATTATGACGGAAGTATCAGCAAATCATTGTCTCCCAGGATTATTGCTGTTTTTAAGAAATAGTATTTCTTCACGAAAACCAAACATCTATCTCTCTTTTGCTTGATGTGGGACTATCACTAACATGAATCATATTTCTAATGGGTCTTTGTTGCAAATCAGCAACTTCAAACGAATCGGTTGAATAATCCCCTCGAATTGTTCCCTTTTCCGAAGAGAGAGGCTCTGTGTTACCTGCCATATTCCTCATAGAAGTAATGGCATTAGGTCCTTGCACAATGATGGCAATTACCTTTTTTTCTTTAAAGTACTGTATTAAGGAATCTCGCACTTCTCTACCAATTGTGAGTGAATCCTCTATTATCGGAATTCCCTTTGCTTTGAATTTTTGAATTTTCTTTTCTCCTACACTTTTCAACCAAGTAGAGTCATCGGGATAATGCTTACCAATATTCTCTTCAGTTACTTTGACCATCTTCATGTCAACTATTTGTAACCCTACACGTTCAATACGTGTGATGATCTCTCCAATATGGAAATTTTCGATACAATCGGGTTTTAAAAGTAATAAACACTTTTCTTCAGTTAGATTCATGTATGCCTCCACGGTGTTGTAGTCAGTTTACATCTTGTAGTACAATCATACATCTTTTTTTTCTCATTTTTGTATAAAAAAAATTGGATTCTTTGCTGGAAATATGAAAAAAATCTTGGAAGAAGAACAACTTTTTTCTATACTAAGGTAAAGTGCGTTTCATGGAGGAAATGGAATGGATACATATGATGTTACAGAAATTTTACTTATTGAAGACAATCCTGATGATATTGAGTTAACATTAAGAGCATTTCGAAAAAACAACCTTGCCAATCACATTACTGTTCTTTCGGATGGAGAAAAAGCACTCGATTTCTTATTCCCCGATGATCCTTCCAAACAAGATTCAATTTTACAGCACCTGCGTTTAATTTTGTTAGATTTAAAATTACCCAAGGTGGATGGTTTGGAAATCTTGAAAAAAATAAAAACTACCCCGTCAACATCATTAATTCCCGTAGTAGTCTTAACTTCTTCAGACCTTGATAAAGATATAATTCAATCCTATCGTTTGGGTGTAAACAGCTACCTTACAAAACCAGTGGATTTCTTGAAATTCACTCAATCTATTCAAGAGATCGGGATGTATTGGCTCCTTTTAAATAGGATGCCCAAAGAGTTTCAGTAATGCAAATTCCAGCAATGGAGAATAGGTTGTAGAAATGGAACTATTTCTCAAAATTCTTTTTAATATAGGGACAATCACAAGTTTTGGTGTTATCTCAATATTAATTAGCTACAATCAGTCGATTCATCGAAAAATGCCTTTCTTGCATGGCTTTATTTATGGTACTGGTGCAGTAATTGGAATGCTCCACCCAGTTGTGTTTAAACCTGGTGTCATATTTGATGGTCGATCTATTCTCATTAGTATTGCAGGGCTTTTTTTTGGTCCAATTGCAGCTTTTATCGCCGCTGCCATGGCTATTCTCTTACGAATATACCAAGGAGGATCAGGCATTTGGATGGGGTGTTTATCCTCTTTAATTGCTGCTTTCATTGGGTCCCTGTATTACTTCCGATACACTTTTAAAAACAAAAGCTTGACTACGAAACAAATATACTTTTTTGGAATATGGGTTCACGTGTTCCTTTTGATGGGAACTTTAACACTGCCTAAAGACATTATTCTAGAAACCCTTTATTATATTGGCCCATCTATGATGATTATTTATCCTTTGGCAACCCTTCTTCTTGGAAAAATAGTAGCGTTGGTGCTATCAAAAAATCAAATGGTGAAAGAATTACAAAAAAGTGAATCTCTACTGAAGTCCTCTCAAAAGTTAACCAAAGCAGGAGGGTGGGAGTGGGATCTCCAGAAGAAAACGATGTACTGGACGGAAGAAACATATCGTATACATGGGTTAAAACTCGATCTAGAAATGCAGAATAACAGAGAACTAATAGAAAAGAGTATCTCGTGTTACTACCCTTCTGATCGTAAAAAACTTTTAGAAGCATTCAATAAATGCTCCTCTGAAGGAATTTCGTACAATATAGTTCTACCCTTCCTTAGCTATGACGATAAAAAGAAATGGGTACGAACCACTGCTAAAGCAATTTTGAATGAAGATGGTGCAATAGATAAGGTGATTGGCAATCTAATTGACATCACTGATCAGGTAGCAAATGAAAAAAGGATTGTAGAAAACAAAAAGAAATACCAAGATTTATTTTCGAATATGCTGGAAGGATTTGCTTACCATCAAATCGTATTAAACGACCGTGGCAAACCGATCGATTATATCTTTTTAGAAGTAAACCAAGCAATGCAACAATTTACTGGCTTGAAGGCAGAAGAAATTATCGGGAAAAAAGTTACTACTATACTCCCTGGCATACAAGAAGATGAGGTTAAATGGATAGAGATTTATGGGGAAGTAGCTCTCAGCGGAAAAAGCATCATCTTTGAGGCATATTCAAAACCTCTTCAAAAATGGTTTTCTATTTCAGCCTATTCCTTTGAAAAAGGTTTTTTTGCTACTGTTTTTAGTGATATCACTTCTCAAAAACAAACCAAAATTCAGCTCCAACAGTTGAATCAAGAACTAGATGAAAAAGTAAGACAGCGAACAAAAGACTTGGAAGAATCAAATGCATCATTGGAAGCATTTTCATATTCTGTCTCTCATGATCTTCGAGCACCATTACGAGCTATTCAAGGCTTTTCTAATATCTTACTGGAAGACTATTCCAATACCCTTCCCAAAGACGCTTTGCGACTTTTAGGAATTATTCATGACAACACGAAGAAAATGGATCAACTGATCAAGGGTTTATTGCATATCTCAAAAGTATCCAAAAGTGCTCTTCAAAAAACCCAACTAAACATGCAGGAGATAGTAGAAGAGTGTATCCAGGATATCATTCCTCCCGAAAAGCGAAGCACTATGACAATCCATCTGCACCCACTACCAACCGCTAGTGGAGATATAGTTTTGATTCGACAAGTTTGGTGGAATCTAATTGACAATGCCGTAAAATTTTCTTCTAACCACCCTCGACCTATTCTGATTATCGATGGAAAACAAAAAAGCGAAGGGAATGAGTATACAGTTAAAGACAATGGTGTTGGTTTTAACGAAGAATACAAGGAAAAATTGTTTACTCTATTCCAACGATTACATACATCCGAGGAGTTTCAGGGTACAGGTATTGGTTTAGCTCTTGTGAAACAAATTGTTCAGAAGCATGGGGGAAAGATATGGGCAAAAGGAGGAGTAAACGAAGGAGCTGAGTTTACTTTTTCACTACCTCATTGAAAATAAATCTTTTTGTTACTCATTTTCCTCTGGCTTATAGGACAAATAGAAAGAAAAAATGCTCCCTTTACCGGGAGTTGACTCGACAAAGAAATCTGTTCCATGGTGGAGTAGAATCTTTTTGCATATAGGAAGCCCGAGACCACTCCCTTCTGTCTTTTTCATACCGATTTGAGTAACTTGGAAAAAGGGTATAGGTAGTTTCTGGATACTTTCTTTATCAATTCCGATTCCCGTATCCTCTACAGATACTTTCACTTGTTGCTCTTGTTCCATTTTTTGTGTAGATACCGTTATAGAACCAGCATCCGTAAACTTAAATGCATTGTCAACTAAATTCATGATGACCTGAGAAATCTTTTCTGTATCCATATAGACAAGAGGTAGATCTTCTTCAAGATGAAAAAATATATCAATCTCTTTGTTCTTTTTAATCATTTGAAAGTCTTTCAATACACGTTGAATTAGGTCGTTAATCGAGTCAAATTTTTTGTGAAAAAACATCTGATAGGAATTCAGTTTTTGAAAGTCCAACATATTCTGAATCAACGTTGTAAGACGATCTGTATTCCGAAGAGCAATATCAAAAAGAGACAGTTGACTTTCGTCAATATGTTGCGTCAAAGTATCTTTCATTAAGGACATCGATTGTTTAATGGAAGTCAAAGGAGTTCTCATTTCATGAGATACAGCATTGATAAACTCAGTTTTTGCGCGCTCTACTTGCTTTCTTTCGGAAATATCCTGTACCTGAAGAATATACTCATGGATATCGCTTTCTGGATCAATGTAGATTTTCTTACACATAATATCTAAATCCAATAGATCACTGTCTACTGAAGGTAAGTCTGACAAATAGTGCCAACTCTTTAAATCGATTCTTTTTTCGATATGTATAAAACCATTTAAGAGCAAGTCTTGTAGTTCTTTTTTGGTAAAATGAAACAAAGAAAAACATTCAATATTCTTTGGTTCTTCTTCGGTGTCTAATCCTAAAAGTCTCTTCAGTGAACGATTCGATTCAATATACAATCCCTTTGCATTGCACCGTATTGTAGAAATTGGTGAAAGTTCCAAAATGTTTCGAAGCTGTTCTTTTCTTTGGAACAAATTCTGATCAGCTTCTTTCTGTTTCACCCATTTCCAGACAGAGTCAAACATCAGAGTTGCTTGTTTAAAATCTGCGGTTGTGTATGGTTCTAGTCTTTCTCCTACAGCCAGTAAAGAACATACTTCTTCTGACTCAATAACGGGAATAACTAACAAATTATGCAGCGATTTCTTTGTTTTTATAGAATCTTTTGGTGCAGTTGGAAAGAAAAAAACATCAATCTGGAAAGGTTCTTTCTTTTCTTTAGCAGCATTACACAAATCCTGAAAGAAAAAAGGTGGAGGATTTTGAAAGTCGTGAATTTGATATTCATGAACGATATTCTCGGAGTAACACAAAAGTTTAACTTTATTCTCGTCTTCGCAAAAACGGATAAGAAAACCCACACGACTTTGAGTCACTTCAATGACTTCCATCAAAGATTGGTCCAAAAACTCTTGAACCGATTTTGTTTTCATTTGAACGAGTTTCAATAGACTCTCAAGTCGGTTTTGTTGCTTACGCAAGCCTTCAATAGCACTTATTTTTTCATATGCAACCGAGGCCTGTTTAATAATGATCTCAACTAATTTCGTTTTTGATTCCTCAAGGGGTTCTTTTTGCATAATGGTTATGCCCCCTTGATATTCGTTGTTCGAGCTCAATCCAATATGGTAAATGAAAGATATTGATAATTTTTTTTCAATCATCTGACAGGTTTTCTCAGGTAACATGCGGTTCATAAATGTATACAAACTATTTTTAATATGAACAAGTCTTCCTTGATTGTAAATCAAATCGTCCAGTGTTTCTTTCCCTAAGGGGACTTTAAAATTAGATATATGAATAGAAAAAGTTTTCTGAAGCCATGCAAGAAAGGGTTGGATGCCATAAATATCAACTAAATACCCTACACTATGGTTCGTATTTGTTTTTGATAGAACAATGATGGAATCAGGAAGTATTTTTGTAATACTTTCAAATAGTATACTTTGCACTTGCTCGATAGTGTTAGCAAGGAGTAAATCATGGCTAGCTTCGAGCAAGTACTGCTGATCTGAGTAGTATGTTTCTTCTCTTTGTTTACGTTTTAGGTCTTGTATTCTTGTCGTGCGCAACTTTAGAGCATTGATCACTGATGGTCCTAACCTTTTTATATGCTCCTTGATGATATAGTCTGTTGCCCCTCGCTTCATACATTCTACGGCAACATCCTCATTTATTGAACCTGTACAAAGTATAAATGGCGTAATACTGTTATATTCAATTGCACACTGCAGCGCAGTTAATCCATCAAATTGAGGCATTGAATAATCGGATACAATAACATGGGGCTGAAACACTTCTAATGCTTTTACAAAGGATTCTTTGGTAAACACAACTTGAAAAGTACTCTCTGGTATAGTGGTACGAATCTCTCTTTTATTTAGTTCCGCATCGGTTTCAACATCTTCAACCAGCAAAATTCGAACCGAATCAGATTGTTCATCGTTCATATAAGCCCCCTATTACGATAAAACAGCGTTAAGAATTCTTCGTATTTCGCAGTACTATTTCGTCGCCTATGTGACAAAGTTGATATTTATTATAAAGAAATGCGAAAGATGTGAACAGAGGGAGTCAAAGTTTTTTCGATCTTTATCCAATCATCTCCCAAATGTACTGTAAAACAATTGACGAGAGAGTGGAAAAAAGTATACTCAGGTTAGAATTGTAAAAGGTTTTTATCACAAGGAGAATCAATCATGGCAGATATCTCTCTTGATCAACGGCATCTTCAGGATAAACGTCTTATTTCATTTTTGCAAGCCCTTCGCTCTATTCAGAAACTTGTATCAACTGCAAAAGATAAAAATGAGTTTCTTCAAAAAACCTGTGATAGTTTAACCCAATATCCAGGATATATGCAAGCAAGCATACTTTTATTGCACAATCAACAAGTTGTTTCCATCCATAGTTCAAGCTTGAACCCTGCATTTTCTTATCAAAAAGACAAAAACCAATGGGTTCTTCCACGGTGTGTTATAGATGCACTTCAAAAACAGAAATCGATCCTCATAACAACTCCTGCATTAGAATGTCCCCAATGTCCCTATTCTAAGTTGTATAAAGAACAGGTTGGTTGTGTACAACCTCTCGTTTATCAGGGAAAACAATTAGGCATGCTTCACATATCTGCTCCTTCGTCTACATTTGAGGAGGAGGACGAAAAAAAACTATTTCATGAATTGGTAAATGATATCACATTTGCACTCCATCAAATGGATCTTTCTCAACGCCTTAAAGAAACTCAAGAAAAATATACTTCCATTTTCAAAGGAAGTCGCGATGGTTTTGTTATGGTGAATCTCCAAGGGAAAATCATTGATGCAAACAATGCATACTGCCAACTTTTGGGATATACATTGGAAGAGCTAAAAAAGTTTCAAAGTTTTTATGACTTTACTCCTGTATCCTGGCACAAAAAAGAAAAAGAAAAAATCTGGGAAAAAGATCTTATGCAAAAAGGAGAATCGGGTCTTTATGAGAAGGAATATATCCACAAAGATGGTCATGTTTTTCCGGTCGAGTTACAAGCATACGCTGTTGGTACACCACCAGACCAGATCGAATATTTGTGGGCATCTGTACGTGATGTTTCAGAAAAGAAAAGAATTGAAAGAGAGCTTTTAAGGAGTGTCCGGCGTCTTGAATCTATTATCAATATCTTACAGTACCCCTTTAAAGACTTACAGGACTTTCTCGATTATGCCCTTGATCGAGCAGTCCAACTAACAAACAGTAAACTTGGTTACCTTTATCTATATAACGAACAAACAAAAGTATTTCAAATAAAATCATGGTCAAAAAAGGTTTTTAAAGAGTGTTCCATAGTAGATCCTCCAAAAGAGTGTAAGCTCAATACCACAGGAATATGGGGAGAAGCAGTCAGGCAAAGAAAACCAATACTAATAAACGATTACAAAGCCCCTCATACTTTAAAAAAGGGTTTGCCTGAAGGTCATGTTCCTCTCCATCGATTTCTTACCATTCCAATATTTCACCAGAATTCGATTAAGGCTGTTATAGGAGTTGCAAACAAAGAAGAAGACTACAATGCAACAGATAGTCTAGAATTAACATTACTGATGGATGCTGTTTGGAAAACCATAGAATCCATTTCCAGTGAAGATGCTGTACTAGAAAGTAAGAACACTCTTCGTAGCTATATCGACAATGCACCTTATGGCATTTTTGTGGTGAATGAAAAAGGTGAATACGTAGATGTCAATCGCGAAGCATCCAATATCACTGGTTACAGCATGGATGAACTTCTAAGAATGAGTATCCAGAGTTTTGTAGACCCAGAGTATCTTCAGAAGGGTTTAGAGCACTTTAAAGAGGTTAAGAGTAAGGGACATGCTGAGGGAGAGTACATGTTTGTCCATAAAAATGGAACAAGCCGATGGATGCATATCACAGCCACAAAGCTCTCCAATACAAAATTTATTGGGTTTTTGTACGATATTACTGACCAAAAAAAGAGTAAAGAGTACATTACACTGCTTAGTAACATGCTAGATATTTCCCCAGCATCAATCACAATCCACAATGAAAAGGGTCAGTTCTTGTATATCAATGAGAAAACTCTACAAATTCATGGTTTCTCTTCCAAAGAAGAATTCATGCAAATCAATCTGCACCAGCTGGATGTACCAGAAAGTGAAGAAAAAATATTGGAACGAATGGAGACTATTACCCAAAAGGGAGAGGCACAGTTTGAAGTAGAACATTATCGGAAAGATGGCTCTCGGGTTCCTTTAGAAATCGTTACGAAGAAAATTCTGTGGGAAAATCAAATTGCCATTCTTAGCATTGCAGTAGATATAACAAGTCGCAAACAGATAGAAAATGAACTCCAAACCTACCAGGTTTATTTAGAAGAAATAGTAAAACAGCGAACAGAAGAGTTAGAATCGCTTAACCATGAACTTGAATCCTTTGCCTATTCGGTAGCCCATGATCTTCGAACCCCTTTACGCAGCATAGCTGGGTTTAGTCAACTTCTTTTAGAAGATTACCAGAATCAACTAGACCCAGAGGGAAAGAAATATCTTGGTAAAATTCAAAAATCTACACAAAAAATGGGTCAGTTGATTGATGATTTGTTAATCCTTGCACGCGTCTCCAGGCACGACATCAAACATGAAGAGGTTGACTTGAGTAGTCTAGCTCGACAGATTTTACATGGCATTCAAGAAATCCACCCCTCAAGAAAGAAAAAAATAAACATTCAGAAATCTATGATTAGTAAAGGGGATTCGCATTTATTGAGCATAGCTCTTGAAAACATTCTAGGTAATGCTTGGAAATTCACCAAGCAAAATGCAATCACTTGCATTGAATTTGGTTGTCTTCCAAATCACCAATGCAAAGTACCCTCTAAAGATTGTCCAAAAGCAAAAACAGTCTTCTATATCCATGACAACGGAGTAGGATTTGACATGCGCTACGCTGATAAGCTATTTTTGCCTTTCCAGCGATTGCACTCGGATGATTCTTTCTCGGGAACCGGTATCGGTCTAGCAACCGTATACCGGATTATACAAAGACATCATGGTCGAATTTGGGCATATAGTGAACCCGGAAAAGGTACTACCATCTACTTCACACTTTTGTAACCATTTTTATTGGTTTTTTTTCTTTTTTTGTGTTACATTCTTTTTGAACATCTTCGGGGCAGGGTGAAATTCCCTACCGGCGGTAACAGTCCGCGAGCCCACTTGGGTTGATCTGGTGAAAATCCAGAACCGACGGTATAGTCCGGATGAGAGAAGATAGAACCAAAAATCGATTTCTTGTTCCCCGAAGACAACTCTATGTTGTAGGAGCAAGAACATGAATCATGAAAAATGGATGAACATTGCCCATGAGGCATCCTTAAAGGGTGTGGGATTTGTACAACCCAATCCTCTTGTTGGAGCTGTGCTGGTTCAAAACAATCAACTGGTCAGTGTAGGCTATCACCGTAAATGGGGTGGAAAGCATGCTGAGATTGATGCGATCGATCAAGCATTGGAAAAGGGAGTTTCACTTGACACATGCACACTGTATGTTACTCTAGAGCCTTGTGTTCATAAAGGCAAAACACCTCCGTGTGTAGATCGTATTATTCATGAAAAAATTCCAAATGTTGTTATCGGACTGGAAGATCCCAATCCCATAGTATGTGGTAAAGGGCTTCAGATCCTTCGTGAGCACGGAGTCAATGTGACTGCGGAAATTCTGACAGAACCAATTCGGGAAGCTAACCGAATGCATATCAAATGGATGACCAAAAAAACACCCTGGATATCATTAAAACTCGCCCTTAGCTTAGATGGTTTCATAGCTTCAAAAGCACTGTCATCAACATGGATTTCTTCCGAAGAATCCCGCAAAATTGTACATCAGATGAGAAAAGAACATGTGAGTATTCTTGTTGGAGCAGGCACTATACTACAAGATGATCCACAATTAACAGTTCGAGATCACGATCAAATCATCTCTACCCCAATACGAATCATCCTGGACCGAAAAAATCGAATTCAACATTCTTCCTACCGAGTATTTTCTCTCCCTGGGAGAACTTTATTGTTTTCTCCAAAAGCACTTTTTCACTCACCCAATCTAGAACACATCCATCCACCAGACTATTCTTGTTCCACCCTACAAAAACTCCTATTTGAAAAAAATATTCAATCTGTTCTCATCGAAGGTGGTTCAAGTATTGCTAGCGAACTATTCCTAGCTGTGGATCGTTTCTACTTTTTTTTAAGTCCTACCATTTTATCACAGGGATTATCTCCATTCCGATTGACCACACAATGCAATTTATCCACCAGAAAGATTACCCCTTTAGAGTCTGATATCCTGTGGGAGCTAGAGCCATGTTTACCGGAATCATAACGCATGTCGAAAAAATAGAACATCTAACAACAGAGAAAATAACCATCCCAAAGGTTTTGGATGGAGTTTCTATTGGGGATAGTATAGCAATCAATGGAGTGTGCTTAACCGTAGAAAAAATCGTGCAAAATAGATTACAGTTTCACTGTGGTCCCATCACAAAAAAAACAACCAATTTGAGTTCTGCTTCCTATGTAAATATTGAACGGGCATTACGGATTGGGGATTCAGTTGGTGGCCATTTTGTGACTGGACATATCGATACGCAATTGCGGTATCTCTATTCCACCAAAACCTGCGATGGTGAACTTCTGTATTTTTCTTGTTCAACGGAACCTTACTTCATTGTTCCGAAAGGATCGATCTCTATCAATGGCGTCAGTCTGACGATTTCCCACATCTCTATGGACACATTTGCAGTACAAGTGATCCCTCATACTTTGCAACAAACGAATCTTCACAGATTAAAATCGGGAGAGCGAGTCAATGTTGAGTATGATATTTTCGCTAAATACGGAAAGGCATATTATGCACATTCAAGAAATTAAACATTGCTTTCATCAGCATAAACCAATTCTTCTATACGATCCAAAAAGGGAAAACGAAGTTGACTTTGTGATCCCTAATACATGCATCCATGAATCTACATTAAATTTCATGCTACAATATGGGAAAGGCTTATTGTGTTGTGCCATAGATCAAGATGTTTTATTGAAAAAAGGTTTTTTCCCGCTTCCATCCAATCACAAAGATTCTCTTTCTACAAATTTCTTTATCCCGGTAGATCATCATTCTGTCAATACTGGCATCAGCACAAAAGACCGTATCACCACGCTACACTCATTAGCGCAACTGAAGTCTATTAAGGATTATATCTATCCGGGACATATATCCCTATTAGGCGGTATCGGACTAAACAAACGAAAAGGACATACAGAAGCAGCTCTTGAACTTTGTGAATTGACAGACTATCCTCGAATCGTAACAATCATTGAATTGTTGGATCAGCGAGGGGAAAGCCACTCAATATCTTATGCAAAGGCAATCGCTAACGATTTTCAACTTCCTTTTTGCTCGATTCAAGATGTTTTCACGCAAAGTATTCAACATAAGTCATACATGAAAATGGTGAATCGTGCTAATCTACCCACTGAATATGGGAATTTTGTCATTGTTGGTTTTGAAAATCAACTTGACACAAGAGAACACTTTGCATTAGTAAAAGGAGATGTGACAACAGGTGAAGTATTGGTGCGAATTCACTCTGAATGCGCAACAGGAGATGTCTTCCACTCCAGAAAATGCGATTGTAGGGACCAATTGGTCAATTCAATGATACTACTTGAACAAGCACAAAGTGGAGTGATCATCTATTTACGCCAAGAGGGTCGAGATATTGGCATCACCGATAAAATCAAAGCGTACGCGCTTCAGGAACGTGGATTTGACACCTATGATGCCAATTTACAAATTGGACATGAAGCAGACGAAAGAGATTATGCAGTTGCAGCACAAATGATCCAACAATTACAGATTCAATCTGTAAAACTCATCACCAACAATCCCTCCAAAATAGAGGGCTTGCGTCAATATGGGATCAATGTTTGTTCTGTTCAGAATGTATTCGGGTCCACCACGGAATTTAATCAAAAATATCTTGAAACCAAAGTACAACGGTTTCATCATACGATACCAATCAAGTGAACAAGGAGGAATGTATGAATCATTTCAAAGGTGTATTTTCAGGAAGTGGATGTAACATTGCGATTGTTATATCTCGTTTTAACAGCCAGTGTACAACAGCTTTACTAGAAGGAGCACATGATTGCCTAATTCGTCATGGAGTATCGGATCAAGATGTTGATGTATACTGGGTGCCTGGTGGATTCGAGATCCCCTATACACTACAAAGAATAGCAAGTGTTAAACAATATGATGGAATTCTCGCTTTAGGTACAATTATTCGAGGAGATACTCCCCATTTTGATGTGTTGTCACATGAAGTTACAAAAGGCATTGCACAGCTCAGTCTATCCTTGTCGATTCCAATTGGTTTTGGGATCATCACTGCAGATACATTAGAACAAGCTTTGCAAAGATCCGGTGCAAAATCTGGCAACAAAGGCTTTGAAGCAGCTCTCAGTATGATAGAAATGATCCAGCTAACCAAACAGATTCAAACTAGAGATTGAAACTTTTCCATGATTGCTATCGTATAATACAAGTAGTAAAAATACATTGACTTCTTGAGAGGTTATTATGCAGAGAAAATTTGGTTTTAAAGTGATTACATTTTTTGTAGTAGCGGTTCTATTTTGCTCCTATGGTCTATCTCATTCGTATGCAGCAGGGCAAAATTCTCTACTCTCTCAATCCACAAAAAAACAAGTTGTTATTTCTTCTGATCCAAGAATTGAACTGATTTCAGTACTTCAAATGCTTATCGGAGCATGGCCTATGACTACGCTCGATTTCGATTACATGCGCGAAGTACAAGATACATTTTATCCCCATTACCAACATCCTGTTGTACGTCAATTTGCATATATGTGGTATATGTATGGTTTTTCACAGGAAATCCCCTCTACTTGCATGCTGCATCTCTCTGAACCACCAGAACTAAAAGTGCAAATCCCCTTCACAAAAGAGATTATTGATCGAGCCGGAGGAGAGAGATCTTTAAATGATTTCTTAGCACTGCTTCGAGATTTTGCTGAAAAGACTGACTTCATGTATTTTTACCAAGATCATCTGTCGTTTTACGAAAGCATCGTAGAACTAGCTGAAAAAAAGCTGGAAACGAAAAACACTATTCCTATGCTAGAGGACTATTTTGGATTCTCAGATCGAAGTTATGAGTTAATCCTTGTACCTTTGTTTCATGAAAACGGATACTCAACACATGTCAGCCAAAAATATTATGCCCTTCTTGGACCCTATGATGTAGATGAACAAAAGAATGAAAAACTTCCTTACTGGAAGGATTCAGAGGGTTTACACAAGCAGCTTTTAAAAAGCTTCAGTTACGCATTTGTTCATCCGTTTGTTCGTCAAAACAATCAACTGATAACAGGAACGGAAAAACTACTCATCCCAATTCGAAGAAAAATGATGTATGTTGATATTCAAACGTGGTCCCAATGCTTTACGGAACATATAGTACGTACAATATCTCAGCGATTCACTTTACAAGAATATGGAGAAAAAGACTGGGAAGAACAACGTCAAAAAGATGTCAGTGATTCCTTTGTCTATATTGATTACATTGAAAAATGGTTACAAAATTATGAGAATAATCGATCTTTCTTTTCTACCTTTGACGATTTTTTCCCGGTTTTACTAAATAACATACAAACCTTGTGTGAATACCCATTTATTCCCACAGAATTAACCGTTATCAATGCTTCGGAGAATGGGGTGCAGTTGGCTTGGATTAATAATGCCATTGAACCAAATTCGGTTTCTGTACTTCGAAGAACAAAAAAAGGTGATTACACAGTCATTCATGAGATGGAAGATCCTCAAATGCAGGCTTGGACAGATTCTAGTGTTGAAAGAGGAAAACACTACATTTATGCAATCGCTGTAAAAGGGGATAAGGGAGAAATTGTATCTGTAGGAACAACAGCAGTAATCCCCGCCAACCCCCCTTTAGCTCCTATCCATATCACTGCTACCGTTGATGAAGCTACTGTTTCGTTTTCTTTTATATACCCATTCAAAGCAGAAGGTTTTGCTCTATTTGAATGGAATGGTAAAGAAACCAACCTTATACTTACGAAAGAATACGAAGATACCGAAAATCAAACTCTCATCGTGGAGGATCTTGCACCCGGGAAACATACTTTTTATATCTGTTCCTACATCACGATCCAAAACAGTGATCAAGAAGATGAAATTTTGTACAGTGCCCCTTCTCCTCTAATCAACATTTCAATCCAAGAGAAGTAAAAGGCAATTACAACTTATAACAGACAGATGCGGTAGAAGTTTTCTCGTGAAGAAACTTCTTCACGGTTTCATATGCTTTTGAAACTTGCAATGAAGCAGGAATAGTGTTGATAAACTTTTGCAACAATTCCTGCTTCTGCAGGTAGAACAATGATTCTATATAATAAAAATCGTACACCCAGGATAGTTGTAGCAGTTTTAAATCCATCAAAGTCCCTACGTGTTTGTACTGCACACATTTTTGCTGAAAAATGGAATCCAAAATTACAGGATTTACGATTTGTGTATCAGGAAGATCCAAAATATAGTGCTCCTCGGACATGATGCGGTAAATATCTAACTTATCGGCATCACGAATCAGCTTACTAAATTTTAAAGTCCGAATTTCCATAGAGGAGGGTATTTGAAAAGCATTGTGGTGAAGGATTGCGGTAATGATCACTTCTTGATCATCTTCAGAGAAAACAGAAAGCACTTTTTCTTTCTGTAGCAATTCTACACCCCAATGTGCATGATTACGGGATTCATTGTCTCCAAAAGTTTTGTAATAATAGAACTGGGGAAATCTGCCCACATCATGTAACAAACCTATACATTCTGCAATTCTACAGTCATGATCATTCCAACCCATGGATTGAGACAAGTGAAGGGCAATCTGTTGCGTTGCTCTCGAATGGTTCTGCTTCAATGCCAGATTATGCTTTGTTACTGCATCGCCTGCTGAATAAAAATTCACCATACTTTGGAACCATTTCTCAATCGCTATTTTATCTTTATTAGTCATATTACCAGTATACCAGTAAAAGAATGCAATAAAATTTCTTCTTTGCCTGAAAAGGTTTTCTTCCCTCTCCTATTCTTGTTTTTCTTTAAGGGAATGCTATACTCATCGCATTATTTTATATTGCCTATCTTAAGGAGCACAAATTGGTTACAAAAGGGCTGAAAATCTTTCTTGGTTTTCTTGTAACTTTCACAGTATTGGTTTTGTTTGCTGTCTTTTTAATGCCCACCATTTCCACGTTGAACAAAATCACAATTCATGGATCATCACTGTGCAGTAGTGCTTTACGTTTTACCGAGTTCCCGGCCATTAGCATAACGACAAACTTTTCTCAAGATCAAGGCATATTACTTTCGGATATCGATACTTCGATATTTCCAAAAAAAGTCCAACTGTTTCTTCAAAAGAGAAATCGATTTATACAAGATTTTCAAAATGTATATCCATCACTATCATCAGGACAAACAGGTTTACATTATCAAAACATGTCCATTACTGGAACACTTGTACAGGTGATCCCTATTCGCTCAGATGAGAAAGAACAATATATCTGTATCCTTGTATCAGAGCAACATGAAACCTTGTACTTGGTATTTGATCACAATAGCGTTCTAGAAGCAGTATATCAGACACCTTGGGTCTCGTTTGGCAACTGCATCATTCCTCTTAATCATCCAGATCATTTCATTGATCTTTGCATTGAAATGAACACAACAAGTGGATATTTCCACTCGATTGTCTGCAAATTACAACCCAATGGACTTGGTTTTCTCAAACAAGAATTACCAGGATCCTTCAACAGTGAGGTTATTCGTTATTCCACAAAAGATACTCCTTTTTCTCAACTCTTTCATCCTCATCACAAAGATATATTTGCTCATGAAATCAATGTTATATTCTTCTCACCCATCGAAGAATCCTTATTGCCTACACTATCAGGTGATCATCCCTTTCTTGTTGGTGATTAATTTTGCTATGTAGGATTTCTTGTTCATGTTGAGTTCTAATCATTTAAAACTCATTGTAATATTTTTTGGTGACATTTCTTGCAGGAGGAATGATCAAAAATGACAAAAAGAAATTGATGATGGGGAAAAACGCATTATAATGGTAGCATGAAAAATTCACCATGGGCTATGAGTTCGTTGAGAGACTTTTTTTGGGGTTCTTTATTGTTCATTCTTTTTGTATATCTTGTTTTTGGTGCAATCAATTTTAGCATCCAGAAGAGATCGTTTGAACAAAGCAGCTTGTATGTTGTTGATCGACTTGAACAGTTACAGCTGAATTTAGAAGTTCTACATGAAGTATATGCCAAAGAATATGGAGCAGAGACTCCAGTCACAAATACGATTGCTTCTCTGCTGGAGAAATCAAAAGAAATGAAGACTTACGATGAATTGGAAGCCTTTGTTACCGAAATGGAAACTTTGCGTAAAGAACGAACTTTTTCAAAGGAAGCTAAACAGCACGTTCAAAAAGCTCTTGCTTTTAATCTATATGTAAACACAAAGCTAAAAAGAGGAATGGAAGATCTTCGAGTTCGCCAATTGTCCTACCTTGGAGCATCAAGAATTTTCCCGGGAATGCAATTCTTGTTCCCTATTGATCCGATTTATCTACCCGCATTGCTTTGATCTAGCTGAACTTTTTTTAAGTACAATCCCTGCGCAGGTGCCTTTATTTTGCATGCATTCCTGTAGAGTTGTACAAACTCTTGAAAACTTCTACACGGCAAGGGGGAAGCATCTTGTGATTGTTGAGAAGCTACATGCACCATACAACCACACATCCGGCGTACTTGGTTATGAAGAAATCGGTTTCCAGTGACGGACATGATGAATCCGTCAAAATCCCCTCTGAACGGAAAATCAATCGGAACAGATACTTCCTTTCCAAGGGTTTGAGCTGGAATCATCTCTATAGAATCAATCGTGCAGATTGTGCTGTCATACTGTTTTGCATCTTTGGCAAAATCTTTGTAATCATTGGTTCCGCATAACAACTCGGAAATTTGCTTTAGATGTCTTACTGACACTGCTTTCGGGATCATCCAACAATAACGTGATAAGACTACTCCTTGGTTTTCATTCGCAATCACATACCAATATTCTTTTCTTTGGATAGAACTGCGTAAATTGTAATCGGATGTAACCGAGACAATGGACCGGAACTGAATTGTAAATGGTAAGTGGTGATTAACAATTTCCAACAATACTTCATCTGAAAAATAGTGCGGGGCATCAAAACAAACTGGTTGTCCAAGAGCATGAACTCCAGCATCTGTGCGAGAAGAAAATGTGAAGTAAAGATCCGAGGATGGGATTTTAAATGTGTTGCACAATACTCTTTCTATAAATCCTTGTACAGTGGATACTTGGTTGTTTTTGGCAAATCCATGGTAGAAAGATCCATCATAGCAAACCAATCCTAACCGACGAGTAAAACTCATCAGAAAAAGATAGATACGACGATTACATAAGAAAGAGAGAAGAATAGGAAGAAGTAATCTTTCAAGTGAAAAATCAGTACGTGCAAATGGGTTCTAGGTTTGCCAACCTGAAAAGAACGTGCTTCCATAGCAATTGCTAAATCATCTGCCCGGCGAAGTGCGGATATAAATAATGGTACAATGATGGGGATTAAATTGGCTATTCGCTTCATTAAACTCCCTTTTTCAAAATCAACACCCCTAGCAGTTTGGGCTTTCATCAATCGGTCCGTTTCTTCCATGATAGTGGGTACAAATCGAAGTGCAATGGTAATCATCATGGATATTTCAGACACAGGAAGACCTACGTATTTGAAGGGATGAAGAACATATTCCAGAGACGCAGTTAATTCCATTGGTGTAGAAGTTAATGTAAGTAAAGAAGAAGCAAAAACGAGTAGAATCAATCGTAAAAAGATAAAAATGCTTTCATAGACTCCGTCCATTGTGATTTTAAAAATCCACCAATCCACAAGGACAGTTCCGGTTTTGGTAAAGAAAAGTTGAAGAATTGTTGTGAAAATCAGCAAAAAGATAATTGGTTTTAAGGCCCGTAAAAAGTATCGAATTGAAATTTTAGTTGCAGCTACACTAAACAGCATATAGGCTAAAAGGAGAAGATAACCTTCCACGGTATGAATAAAAAATACACAGACGATAAATGCAATCAAAAAGATCATTTTAAAACGGGGATCTAATTTATGTACAAACGAATTTGTCGGAATGTATTGTCCAATCGAGATACTTTTTTTAAATTCCATGACTGTCTCTTTTTCGTTGTAAAAAAGCCTGGATTTCTTGACTTGTTTCTGCAATATCAACATGACGAATATTGACAGAAGAATCTTGGAGTTTTAAATAGGACAATATTTCGATTTGTTCAGGCACATCAAGTTGGAGTTGACGTAATTTTTCGTATTGCGTAAAAACATCAAGGGTTGGACCCTCAAGCTTTATTTCTGCTTCACTCATCACATACACATATTCAGAAACAGAAGCAATTTCTTCCATATCATGCGATACTATAATTACCGTCATATCTTGCTGCCGTTGTATCTGCTGAATGTTTTGAAGCAGTTCTTTTCGGGCAACTGGATCTAGGCCAGCTGTTGGTTCATCAAGAACCAAATAAGATGGATTCATAGCCAGAATATCCGCTATAGCAACCTTTCTTTTTTCTCCTCCACTCAATGCAAAGGGAGAACGATCATAGTAGTCATCATAATTAAGCCCCACTAATTCAAGAGAATGCCGAATCAGAGAAGGAATGTCCTTTTCAGGAATACCTATGTTTTTTGGACCAAATGCTAGTTCTTTTTCTACTGTTTCTTCAAAAAGTTGATTTTCTGGGTATTGAAACACAAGTCCAACTTTTTTGCGTAACCAGCTCAAACTTCCTTCTACAGTGAAAAGGTCGACTCCGTCCACTACAATGGTATTCTTTTTCTGAGGTAGAATAAGCCCGTTGAAATGCTGAATGAGGGTAGATTTACCTGATCCTGAATGACCAATAATGCCGATAATACCTTTATCGGGGATTGTCATAGTAATATTACGTAATGCTTCTTTTTCGTAGACAAGACCCTTGTCATAGGTAAAGTGGAGTTGGTTTATTTGTATTGACATAAGAATTCCGCTAGTTGTTTTGCATTCACAATCCCATTTGGAAATTGGATCCCGGATTGTTGCAATTGATTCATAACTTGTATCAATGGAGGTGGATAAAGATGATAGTTGTACAAAGTTTCTGTATCAAAAGAAAAAGCCTCAATAGGGTTTCCTTGGAAGACAATCTGGCCTTTGTTTAAGATAATCAGAGTATCTGCCATCAATATCTCTTCCATAATATGAGTAATATACAGCACTGTCATGCCTTTTTTGTACAGTGAATGGATTTGTCGCAAGACAAGTTTTCGACTCACAGGATCAAGCAGAGAAGTGGGTTCGTCAAATACAATACAAGATGGTTCCATAGCAAGAACAGAGGCAATACAAAGTAATTGTTTTTGCCCACCCGATAATAAATGTGGGGGTCTTTCGCGGATTGATGTTAAGTCCATATCCTGTATGATTGCGTTTACCCGTTCTTGAATTTGCGGTGTTGGTACTTGTAAATTTTCTAGCCCAAAGGCAATTTCTTCTTCCACAGTTGTGGATACGATCTGATTATCAGGGTTTTGAAATATCATTCCCACTTTGCTTCGTATTGGATAAAGATTTTCAGGATTTGAAGTATCCAATCCATCCACTACAACAGAACCCTTTGTAGGTGTTAGAAGCATGTTACACAAACGTCCAAGTGTAGTTTTGCCGGAGCTATTCGCCCCAACAATAGCTACAAATTGGCCGGACTGGACTTTAAAAGAAGTATCCCGAAGCGCGAAGACTGTGTCTTCTGCTTCGGGATACTGGTAAGTAACGTGTTCAAATTGAATGAAGTTCAATTTTTGTATAGTCGAAAGAATTCTAATTCACTAATTTCAACATACACATTTTGGCAGCATCTCCTCTGCGAAATCCTGTATGGAAAATGCGTATATAGCCGCCATCGCGTTCTTGATAACGATCATGCAAAGGACCAAACATCTTTTTTACTGCATCTTTGTCACGCAGTTTTGTAAAAGCCATACGTCGATTGTTCAATGAATCTTCTTTACTAAGATTAATGATAGATTCTGCATATCTTTTTACTTCTTTGGCTCTTGCATCAGTGGTATTTACACTTTCTTCTTTAATCAGGGACACTGTCATGGTACGAAGTACACTTTTTCGTTGTGCGGAATAGAAATTCAATCTTCTATTTTTTCGTCTATGCCTCATACATTACTCCTCTAGTCTTCTTTCAGTGATAGACCATAATGACGTAAGAATTCTTCAACTCTTTCAACATTCTTTTTCGTTACCTTATGGTCTCCAGTTAACAATTGTTCTCGAGTTACATCAGTTAAGTCACCGATCACTTCGATTGCATATTTTTTTAGTTTTGTAAGCTGTTTCTGAGAAATCCCAATATGTTTTGCTACTTCATCAATATTGAGTTTCAGGACTTCTTGAGCAGGTAGGGTATCGTATTGCGTTGGTGGTTTCGTTTGGGGGATTACTTCTTCTGGTTTTTCCTGAGTAGGTTCAATCGGCTTTTCAACTGGTTTAGAAATTTCTTTTTCAGGTGCTACTTCTTCTTCTACAGGTTTTTTGACTTTGGGCTTCGGTTTGGATAGGTCAGAAAAATCAACAATTAAGGGGAATCTATCTTTACTTTGCAAAGCTTCGATTTCTGGCACTTTAAGCAATTCCTCAATTGTACTGTATAAAGATTTTGCACCGAAATTCTTCAGAGCCAGCAATTCTTTTTTTGTTTTCTCGAAAAGATCACTGACGGTATATATTCCTGCTTTTTTGAACACATTCCCGGTTCGAACCGAGAGGGGAATAATATCATCAAGTGCTTTTGTAAGAATTTCTTCTGACTCGTCATCGGCTTGGACTTCTTCTACTTCTTCTTCGATCGGCTCTTGTAAAATATTTCTGAAATACTCTACAAGTATTTTTGATGCTTGATCTAGCGAAGTTCTTGGATCGATAGCTCCATTGGTTTCAATGGATATGCTCAGGTTTTCAAAATCCAGAGATTCCTGCACCATGACCTGGCTTACTTTAAACGAGACATGGCGTACAGGACAATACATTGAATCAATAGGAAATGTATCAATCGGGTAGGAAGGTTCACGATTCTCTTCTGCAAGCTTATATTCGATTCCAGATTCGACATACAGTTGCATGTTTAGCGTGAACGCATCGTCAACAATATTCATCAACACTAAATCTGGGTTCATAACCTCAATGCCCTCTGGGCAGAACAAATCTGAAGCCTTCACGGGACCAGCTCCTTTTTTGGTTAATTCCAAAATTTTTCGTTCAGAGGAATGGGATCGTAATACAAGCCTTTTAATATTCGCTACAATCTGAATCCCATCTTCTAAAACTCCCTCAATAGGAGTAAATTGATGAGATATCCCTTCGATGCGTACAGCAACTACTGCTGCACCTTCGATGGAAGAAAGAAGAACTCGGCGAAGAGAGTTGCCAATGGTAATTCCAAAACCTTTATGCAAGGGACCAATGATATATTCTCCCTTCATAAGATTTTCACTCACTACATTTAGATTCAATTCTTCCAGGGTGGTTCTCATGATAAACCTCTCAATTCATTATCCTCTTTACTTGGAGTAGAATTCAACAATAAATTGTTCGTTAAAGGGTACTTGAACTTTTTCTTTCTGTGGTAAAGACAGCACTTCAGCTACCAGATTCTCTGCATCAAAAGAAATCCATTCATCAATAGAGGCTGTTTTTGACAAAGCTTCTTTGACGAATACATTTTCTCTAAGAGAGGGTACAAAGCTAATTTTCTCACCTGGTCGGACGCTATAAGAAGGGATATTGCAGAAATGATTATTCACTTTGACTTTGCGGTGTAAAATAATCTGTCTTGCATGTGCTCTGGACGTAGCTAAACCTAAGCGATAAACAACATTGTCCAATCGAGATTCCAGGAGCTGGATTAGTCGATCACCTGTTGGTATTTGTCTTTGTCTAGCAGCTTCATTGTAGTATCCCTTAAATTGGGATTCCATGACGCCATAATAAAATTTCGCCTTCTGCTTTTCATGAAGATGGATTCCGTAGTCTGTAATCTTTTTTCTTCGTCCGGTTTGACCGTGCATACCAGGTACTGTAGGACGTTTTTCAAAGGGGCATTTTTTGGTATTGCATTTATCCCCTTTAAGAAATAATTTCTCACCATAACGGCGACATCGTTTGCATGATGGTTGTATAAATCTTGCCATAACTAACTCCTAACTTCTTCTCGGTTTACGTGGTCTGCATCCATTGTGGGGGATGGGGGTAACATCTGCAATATAGGTAACATCTAAACCTGCTGCAGAAAGAGCTCGGATAGAAGTTTCTCGTCCAGGACCAGGCCCTTTGACATATACGCGAACTGTTCGCATTCCCATGGAGATAGCTTTTTTTGCAGCATGTTCTGCAGCTACTTGGGCAGCATAAGCAGTACCTTTACGGGTTCCTTTAAAGCCACCAACGCCAGCTGTTCCCCAGCTAATAACGTCGCCATTATTATTGGTAATGCTGACAACGGTATTATTAAAAGTAGCCTTTATATATGCTTTTCCATCTACTGGAGCTCGTTTTTTCCCTTTTTTGCGGGTTGATTTTGGAGCAGAAGAACTCGATGCGGTAACAGCAGCACTATCTCCGGGCTGAGTTGCTTCGGTTCCAGGTTTATTTTCATTTTGGTTCATGTTTACTTTTTCTTCAGCCATTGAAAATCCTTTCTTTACTTTTTACCAACGGTTTTGACAGGACCTTTACGGGAACGAGCATTGGTACGAGTTCTTTGTCCTCGAACAGGTAAACCTCTTTTATGTCTGGTTCCTCTGTAACAACCGATATCCATAAGTTTACGAATATTCTGTGTGACTTCTTTTTTCAAGTCTCCTTCTACTTGGAAGTTTTCTTGAATAACATTCTGAAGCCTCATAATCTCATCTTGAGAAAGGTCTTTTAATTTTACAGTAGTTTCAATACTTGCTAACTTGCAAGCATCTATTGCATTTACAGGACCAATGCCATAGAGTCTGCGAAGTGCAATATCAATTCTTTTGTTATCTGGTAAGTCTACACCAGCGATTCGAGCCATAAATTCCTCCTTAACCCTGACGCTGTTTGTGTTTAGGGTTTGTACAAATCACATAAATACGACCTTTACGTCGTACTATCTTACAATCTTTACATCGTTTTTTTACTGATGCTGAAACTTTCATATAGCGTTCCTCCGGTTACGTTCTATAGGTGATGCGACCTTTAGTAAGATCGTATCGGCTAATTTCTACTTTCACACGATCACCAACTACCAATCGAATATAGTGCATTCTCATTTTTCCGGCTATATGTGCCAAAATGACGTGTCCATTTTTTAACTTAACGCGAAACTGTGAATTTGGAAGTTTTTCCACAATGACGCCTTCAGTTTCTAGTATGTCTGAATTGCTTTTAGTTGTACTCAAACGCATTCTCCCTGTATTTTTGTTAGAATCTCTGGTCCATTTGGACCGATAAAAATTGAATTCTCAAAATGGGCTGAATCGTTTTGGTCTGCAGTGACCACTGTCCAGCCGTTATCTTGTGTTTTAACTTGCCATGTTCCCTCATTCACCATTGGCTCTAGGGCTAAGGTCATTCCTTCTCGAAGAGATGGACCTTTGCCTTTTTGACCAAAATTGGGAACCTGTGGTTCTTCATGAAGTTGTAATCCAACTCCATGTCCACAATATTCTCTAACAACAGAATAACCGTTTTTCTCTACATATTGAGCAACAGCAAATCCAATATCACCAACAGTATTGTCGATGATAGACGTCTGTATAGCAATGGACAATGCTTGTTTTGTTACCTCAATCAATCGAGACCTTTCTTTGCTAATGGTACCTACTGGAAATGATCGTGCCATATCAGAGTGAAAACCACCCCATATGCACCCCATATCAATTTTAATGAGATCTCCATCTTGCAATCTTCTGGAGCTGGGTATTCCATGAATCACTTCTTCGTTCACAGATGCACAAATAGTAGCTGGATAATTGTAGAGCCCAAGGAAATTGGGTTTTGCATTGCTTTTCAGGATGTATTCGTAGGCTATAGAATCCAATTCAGAGGTTGTAACACCAGGGTGTATAGCCTCTTGAAGCTTCATCATTGTACAAGCAATAATATGCCCAGCTTTTCTCATTCGTTGAATCTCATCTTTACTTTTTAAAAGGATCATTCTTATCCTTTTCTAAACAGTTTTTTAATAGGGTAAACACTTCTTCAATAGACTGTGATGCATCAATAGCGCATATTCGGTCTGTTTTTTCGTAATACTCACACACTGGTAAAGATTTCTTCTGATACTCTTTCATGCGGCATATCAGTGATTCAGAAGCATCATCTTCCCTAGGTACAAGTGGGGTATTACAACGATTACAAAGCAAGTTTTGTGGAACACGCTCCTTGGAGTAAGTTGCTCCACAGTTTTGACACTGATATCTTCCGGCAATACGATTGGAAAGTTGTTTTTGTGAAACTTTGTTTAAATACAATACACAATCCAATGCAAGTTGATTGTTTGTCAGGAAATCGTCCAGCAATTCCGCCTGACGGATTGTTCTTGGATAACCTTCAATTAAAACACCTTGTTGCAGATTGTGCTTTTCCAATTCTGTTTTGACAATGTTAAATACAATGTCATCAGGAAGTAAATTGCCACTATTTACTTTCTGTGCATATTCATTCTCATCGGAATGAATCATATCTCGAACCAAATCTCCCACTCCAATAAAAGGAATATTATATTCTGTAGAGAGCAAATGTCCCTGCGTACTTTTACCAGAACCAGGAGGTCCGATTAAAACGACAATCATCCTCGTAAGAAACCTTTGTATTGTCTCATAGCCAAGAAAGCTTCCATTTGGTTCGAAGTTTCAATTGCTACACCTACAATAATTAGGATGGATGTACCACCAAAATAGAAAATGGAGAGATTGGTAGAAAGAAGTAGTATGTTTGGTACAACAGCTAGAGCACCCAAGAAGATTGAAGCGGGGAAGGTAATGCGAGATAGTACGTAACGGATAAACTCCGACGTTGCAACTCCAGGGCGAACTCCAGGAATGAAACCACCTGATTTTTGTAGGTTTTCAGACATTTGATCGGGATCATAGGTGATTGTTGTGTAAAAATAAGTAAAGAACACAATAAGTAAAAAGAATCCAACATTAAAAACCCATGTGGTTTGGGATGCTAAATACGTTTGAGTAAATTCAGCAAATGCTGTTCCTTGTACAAACTGTGCAATAATGGTTGGAAATGTTAAAACAGAGGATGCAAAAATAATGGGTAGTACACCGGTTTGAACCAATTTAATGGGTATATAGCTTGTTTGTGTACTCGATCCTCCTCCGCTGATTCTGCGTGAATACTGAACAGCAATTCTACGTTCCGATTGATAGCAAAAGATGATCCCACCTAAAACTACAACCAAAACAATCATTGCAATCAATAATGTAACCCACGATAAGGTTCCTCCCTGCAACATGGTGGAAGCTTCACGAAATGACATAGGGATTCGAGTAATAATTCCTACAAAAATGATTAAAGAAACACCGTTTCCTAACCCTTTTTCAGTAATAAACTCACCGAGCCATATTAACAGGAATGATCCAGCCACTAGCGTTATGATGATCACAATCTTTGCCAAAATAGATGTATTGGTTAACGCATCTGTAAAAACATAGTTCGTGAACATGAAAGCTTGTAATACAGCTAATACTAGAGCAAGATAGTTTGTATATCGTGCAATTTGCCTTCTTCCGTCTTCTCCACCTTCTTTAGAAAGATACTCAAGATGAGGTACAACAACTACTAAAAGTTGAAGGATAATGGAAGAGTTAATGTATGGAAGGACACCTAATGAGAAAATGGAGAAATTTTGGTATCCACCACCAGAAAAAAGGTCAAGCAGTGCTAAAAATCCACCTTGACCGACCATTTCCGCAATAACAGCACGATCAATATAGGGGATTACCAAATAATGCCCAAGTCGAATAAGAATAAAGATTCCAACGGTGATCCATATTCGTTTCTGGACTTCAGGTAACTTTAGTGCAGCTAAAAAGGATTTTAACATTTATACCCCCTCTACCTTCCCACCTTGTTCCTCTAAAAGGGTTTTGGCAGATTGGGATGCAGTTCCTTGAACAGTTAACTTCTTCTCTATTGAACCTGTAGCAATAACTTTAAAGGATTCTGCTTTTGGGGAAACGATTCCTTTTTCTTTTAAAAGACTAAGAGTTACGGTATCTCCATCTTCAAAGAAATGATTTAAAGATTGGAGTGTAACTCCTACACATTTATATGGCGTAAGAGAAGAAAACCCTCTAAATTTAGGTATTCGACGATAAAAAGGAGTCTGTCCCCCTTCGAAACCAATCGATTTTCCTCTACCGGAACGGGCTTTTGCACCTTTGTTTCCATAGGAGCATCGGACACCTTTGCCGGAACTAGAGCCTCTACCTAATCGTTTTGCAGGTTTTGAACTTCCTTTACGGATGGGTAATTGATTCATATCCATAATAGCCTCCAAAATCCTATATACCAAACAACTGCTTCATGGGTACGCCACGTTGCTTACTAACTTCCACAGGATCTTGCAGTTGTTCGAGAGCATTGATGGTCGCTCGAGCAGTGTTCACGGCATTATGAGATCCAATAATTTTAGCAACAACATCTGTTATACCGGCTTTTTCAAGAATCTTTCGGACCGATCCACCTGCAATAATCCCAGTACCGGGAACAGCAGGGAATAGGTACACCTTTGCAGATCCTTGTCTTCCGATTACATCGTAAGGAAGAGTACCTTTTCGAATGGGAAACTCTACCATTTCTCGTTTGGCTCCATTGACTGCTTTGCGAATGCCATTGGGTATCTGGTCAGACTTCCCAATGCCAATGCCAACGGTTCCTTGTCGATTGCCTACAACCATGAGTACGCGGAATTTCATTCTTTTTCCGCCCTTAACAGTTTTTGAAACACGGTTGATATGGATTATCTCTTCTTCAAATTGATCAGCAGCTTCTTCTTCGATAACTTCTTCACTATAGAAATTCTGTTTTTCTTTATCCATTAGAATTTCACTCCTTCCTCACGGATTGCATCAGCAAATTCTTTAACAACACCGTGGTATTGGAATCCACCTCGATCGAATACACAAGAAGTGAAACCAGCTTCTTTCATTTTCTTTCCAAGAAAAGAGCCTAAAACTTTTCCAGCTTCTTTGCATTTCAGTGAACCTTGTTGAATTGAAGATTTAATATCTGCATCTTTTGTGGAAGCAGCCATTAATGTATGTCCCCTAGTGTCATCAATTAACTGAGCATACAGAAAACGGATGCTTCGGTAAAAAGATATTCTGGGTTTTTGTTCGGTTCCAGAAAGATTCTTTCGTAGCCGAATGTGTCGAATTTGTCGTAATTCTTGTTTTCTTAGCATACTAAGCACCCTTTCCAAGAGCTTTGCCAGCCTTTTTAATCAACACTTCACCACTATATTTTACACCCTTATTTTTGTAAGGATCAGGATTGCGAAGTTTTCTGATATTGGCTGCTACTTGACCTACTAAATGTTTATCAATGCCTTTAACTTCAATGATAGTTTCAGCAGGACATTCAAAAGAAACTGAATCGGGAGGATCTATAACGATGGGGTGAGAAAAACCAAGATTAAGAGAAATCTTTTTTCCCTCCACTTTGCATCGATATCCAACACCATTCAATTCAAGTCTTTTTGTAAATCCGTTCGTTACCCCTTCTACCATATTGGCAATCAAGGCTCTGGTTAAACCATGTAACATTTTGGATTTTTTCTGTTCATTTTGTCTTTTAACTTCCATCACTCCATCGTCAATGACAAGATCAATAACAGGAGAGAAGGTTTGTGAAAGCTCCCCTTTGGGACCTTTCACTTTTACAACCCGATTCTCTTGATCAATATCAATAGACACAGAACCGGGAATATTGATTGGTTTTTTACCTACTTTTGACATACTTTACCTCTCTACCAAATATGACAGAGGACTTCTCCGCCAACTCGGATTTTGCGAGCTTCTTTATCTGTCATAATTCCTTTTGAGCTAGATATGATTGCCAGACCCATTCCTCGTTTGACTTTTCGAATTTTGTCACAAGGTGAATAAATTCTTCGTCCAGACTTAGAAATTCTGACAATATCGGTAAGTATTCTTTCGCGATCAGATGTATATTTCAAATAGATTTTAATTTTCTTTCTACCGTTCTCATCAAAAACATTAAAATCTCTGATGAATCCTTCATCTTTAAGAATCTGAACAATAGAACTGATCGTTCTACTCGAATACGTTTCTACAGAGGGTTCAAAAATTGTGTTTGCGTTTTTCACCCTGCAAATAAAATCTGAAAGTTGATCTACTGCTAACATACGTTCCTCCTACCAACTTGCTTTCTTTAGTCCAGGGATTTTCCCTTCATTTGCGTACTTTCGCAAACAAAGTCGACATAAGCCGAAATCACGATAATACGCATGGGGTCTTCCGCAAATTTTACAACGATTATATGCCCTAGTAGAAAACTTTGGTTTTCTATTGCTTTTGTTTATTAAAGCTGTTTTTGCCATTAGTTTTTGTCCTTTCGAAATGGAAAGCTAAACGCTTCAAGCAGGGCTTTGCCTATCTCATCTGTTGGGGCATTTGTGATAATGGACACATTAAAACCCCTTACCTTATCAACCTTATTGTAATCAATCTCTGCGAAGATTAATTGTTCTCGAATACCAAATGTATAATTCCCTCGACCGTCAAAAGAATTAGGGTTTAGTCCCCGGAAATCTCTAATACGAGGTAATGCTTCGTTAATCAACTTTTCTAAAAAAGCATACATACGTCTACCACGTAGAGTTACCATTGTGCCGACAGGCTGGCCGGCTCTTAATTTAAAATTCGCAACGGATTTTTTGGCTTTTTTGACGACGGGTTTTTGGTCTGTAATTGTATACATTTCATCAAGTGATGACTCGAGAGCTTTTGTATCGACTGTGGCTTCACCTACTCCACGGTTGATTACAATTTTTTGGATTCTAGGTACTTGCATAACAGATGTAAAGCTAAATTGCTTCTTTAATTTTGGTACAATATCGTTGTTGTATTGTTCAATAAGAGCAGAAGCTGGAATCTCTCTCTTAGTTTCCATTTTTTGAGTTTTTTCTTGATTTTTCGCTTTAGCCATCTAGTAACGCTCCTATAATTTGTCAATCAACTCGCCACATTTTTTACAATAGCGAGCATGTTTTCCATCTGCAAGATTTTTTCTACCAACGCGAGCGGGTTGACCACAAGAAGGACAAATCAGCATTACTTTGCAAGGTTGAATTGGTTTTTCTTTTTCCAAAATACCACCTTGAGGTAAATTCTGATTTGGTTTTACATGCTTTCGACACATATTCAAACCTTCTACGATTACTCGTGGATGATCAGTTTTAGCATCTACAACTCGCTGTATAGTACCACGTTCATTTTTGTCCTTACCAACCTGGATAAGGACCTTATCTCCCTTGCGTAATTTGAGTTTCATCATATCACCTCGGGTGCTAAGGATATAATTTTCATATATCCTTTTTCTCTAAGTTCTCGACAAACGGGTCCAAAAATACGGGTTCCTTTGGGATTTCCATCATCATCAATAATTACTGCTGCATTTCCATCAAATCGAACAATGGAACCATCTGGTCTACGAACAGGAAAAGCGGTCCTAACAATAACAGCTTTTTCCACGGTTCCTTTTTTGATCTGTCCATTGGGAATGGATTGTTTAACAGTAACTACAATGCGGTCTCCAACAAAACCATATCTTCTTTTTGAACCACCCACGACTCGGATAACAGAGACAACTTTTGCACCGCTGTTATCTGCAACTTTTAGCCTTGAGTAAATTCCAATCATTTTGAAACTCCTTCCATGCTATCCGACGATTGAATGGATATAACTTTCCATCGTACGGTGGCTGAGTATGGCTTGCTTTCTTGAATTGTAACCACATCACCAACCTTGGAAGTATTAGTTTCATCATATACATGAAACTTGCGGATTTTATTCACTAACTTCCGATAGAGTTTATGTCCAAGTACACGGATTTTTTGTTCTACAACACGGAAATTTTTGTTTTTATCACTGATCACAACAGCGGTTAGGATTTTTCTATTTTCAGCACTCATGAATCTCTCCTCTCACGAAGGATGGTTTCCATTCGTCGAATATCAAGGCGAAGATTACGGATTTTGAGAGGTTCATCAACCTGTTGCATCATCATCTTAAACCGATATTCAAACAATTCTTTTCTCATCTCTGGAATTCGTTTTTCCATTTCTTCTGTTGAAAGCTCTTTAATCTGCCATAACTTCATTAAAAAGCCTCCTGTTCTTCTCGAATAACAAGCTTTATTGGCATAGGTAGTTTAGCACTAACAAGTCTATTCACTCTTCTTGCATCCTCTTCTGGGATGCCAACAAATTCAAACATAATTCTACCGGGTTTCACAACGGCTTCCCAACGGTCCACATCACCTTTTCCTCCACCCATACGGACTTCGGCGGGTTTTTTTGTAACCGGTTTATCGGGAAATATTCGAATCCAAAAACGACCGGTTTTGGATACATTTTGTGTAATGATAAGACGGCATGCTTCAATTTGTCTTGCGGTAACGCGGTGTGGTTCGAGAGCCATAATACCATAGTCTCCAAAGGATACTTTAGAGCCTCGGTAAGCTTTACCACGCATTCGGCCGCGGTGTTGCATTCTGTATTTTACTCTTTCTGGTAAAAGCATTTACTATCCTCCGTATTCTGCGTACAAAGTAGGTAAACTGGAAGGATCGGTGGGTTGATCTCCGCTATATATCCATACTTTTACGCCAACGCAACCAAATTTCGTATTTGCAACTGTTTCGTGATAGTCAATCTTTGCACGAATAGTGTGTAGAGGAATTCTTCCTTCGCGGAACCATTCTGTTCGAGCAATATCAGCACCATTTAATCGACCTGAAACCATGACTTTAATACCTTTGGATCCAGCCTTCATGGTACGGAATATGGCTTGTTTCATAGCTCGTTTAAAAGCAACGCGGTGTTCAATTTGCATAGCAACACCCTCAGAAACAAGCTTTGCGCTCATGTCAGGAGAATTGACTTCAATCACTTCTAGTTTAATTTGTGATTTTTCAACAATTTTTTCAAATCTTCTCTTCAATTGTTCAATGTTGGATCCTCGTTTACCGATCAATATTCCAGGTCTTGAAGTGAAAATTCGGATACGAAGTTCATTTCCACGGCGATTAATGATCACTTTTGAAATGCAAACTTCTTTACCTAGCTTATCAATCTCTTTTCGCAGTTTGATATCTTCTACTAAAAATTTGTTGTAATCACTTGGTTTAGCAAACCAATGGGTTCGCCAATCATAAATGACTCCAACTCGATATCCAAATGGATGTACTTTGCGACCCATAGTTTAATTCTCCTTTTCGCGAACGTAGACGGTAATATGTGATGTACGATGATACATGACATCAGCACGACCCATTGCGCGGGGTTTGTATCTTCGCATTGGTTTAGCAGCATCCACTAAAACACGACTCACAGTTAACAAGTCTTCATTCATTAAGTAATTTTCTTTTGCATTAGCTACAGCAGATTTGAGTGTATTCGAAAGAATACGAGCAGCTTTATGTGGTAAAGAACCCAATATTCCCTGGGCGACTTCCACATCTTTGTTGCGAATCAAGGCTGCAACTTTACGTGCCTTAAAAGGAGAAAGTCGGATAAATTTTAATTTTGCGTATGTTTCCATGTGTTTCCTACTTTCCTACTATACCTTTGCCGATGCCCTTGTGTGGTCGATAGGTTCGAGTAGCGGCAAATTCACCAAGTTTATGTCCAACCATGGCATCATTCACATAGACAGGAACATGGGCTTTCCCGTTGTGAATAGCAAAGGTAAAGCTTACCATTTCGGGGGTAATTGTGGAACGTCGACTCCACGTTTTAATAATTCGTTTTTCACCGGTTAACTTCATTGCCTCAACTTTCATGAGAAGTTTAGGATCCGTATAGCCAGCTGTGCGATTTCGTTGGATTTTTTTATCTTTCAATCGTAAACTCCTTTACTATTTTCGTCTCTTCATTATGAGGCTATTAGATTTTTTCTTTTTGTTACGAGTTTTGTAGCCTAAAGCAGGTTTGCCCCAAGGAGTTAATGGTCCTGGATGTCCAATGGGAGCTTTTCCTTCTCCACCGCCATGAGGGTGATCAACAGGGTTCATGGCAGATCCACGAACACGTGGTCGAAATCCCATATTACGGCTTCGTCCTGCTTTTGCTAAAACTGTATCTTTGTGTTCAATATTACTCACCTGTCCAACAGTAGCTCTACAGGTTAAGGGTACGTATCGCATTTCCGAAGAGGGAAGTCGCAAGTGAGCATATTTTTCATCTTTTGCTAAAAGTTGAGCATAAGCTCCAGCACTTCTAGCCATTACTCCACCACATCCAGTACGCAGCTCAATATTATGGACCAGAGTTCCTGTTGGAATACTTTTAAGGGTTAAACAGTTACCTGGATGGATATCAGCAGTTTCAGACGATATAACTGTATCACCCACATTTAAACCCTGAGGGGTGAGAATATATCGTTTTTCACCATCAATATAGTGAAGTAGAGAAATCAATGCACTGCGGTTTGGATCGTATTCTAGAGTGGCTACTTTAGCTGGAATATCGATTTTATCACGACGAAAATCAATAATACGATATTTGATTTTTGTACCCCCGCCAATATAGCGCATAGTGATTTTGCCTTGGTTGTTTCTTCCACCAGACTTTTTCATAGACGACGTGAGTGCTTTAAAGGGGGTATTCTTATTCCCTGTACTCGTGGAGCGTATAACTGAAACACGACCACGTGTACCAGGAGATGTAGGTTTGTATTTCTTTAGTGCCATTGCAGTTCCTCTCTATTGTACCTTCAGGGTTTCTATGACAAACCCTTCAGATAGTTGCACTTCAGCTTTTTTCATAACAGAGGTATGTGTATATCCAGTACGAGATCTTTTGGGTTTTGGATATATTTTTGTTGTTCGAACTTTGTCGACTTTCACATCAAACATATTTTCAACAGCTTGTGCAATTTCAATCTTGTTTGCTAAACGATCCACAATAAAAGTGTAAATGCCCGATTCTTGCTGTTCCATGGATTTTTCACTGACAAGTGGCCTACGTAGAATATCTCTATTTTTTGGCATAATCAATCCTCTTTTCTAAGCCCTGAACAGCTTCTTCAGTTATTAAGACGCGTTTGCAATTGATTAAGTCATAGGTGCACACATCTTTCCATTCCACAGGAATATAAGAAGGTACATTTCGTAAACTTAATAGAAGCTTGCCATTTGCGGCTGGATCGAAAATGAGTAGGTTTCTACCTTTGGCGAAATCCTCATGATTCAATTTTTTCACAATTGGATTGGTTTTCCCTGCTTCATCATTGAGTTGAGAAACAAGGTAGACTTTGTTCACTTCCAAAATGTGCTTAATTGCTGATGCAAAGGCTAATCTTTTAATCTTTTTTGGGATTTGAGTTGCATAGCTCCGTGGTCTGGGGGGAAATGTAACACCACCTCGTACCCAGATAGGAGATCGTCTTGTTCCGGCTCGCGCATTTCCTGTTCCTTTTTGGCGCCAGGGTTTTCTTGTGCTGAAATTGACTTCAGCTCTGGTTTTTGCGCAGGCTGTTCCAATACGGGCATTATTTCGCGTCTGAATAACAACTCTAACAATCAAATCTTGATGAGACTTTTCTGGAAGTCCTTTGAATTCAAGATTGGTTTCAGACATAGATTTTGTATTTGTGTTGTAAACTGGTACTGTGCTCATTATTTACGCTCCCACTTGTTAATAAAGACCTGGGAACCTTTACTTCCAGGCACGCCACCTTTGATTAACAGCAGATTTTTCTCTGGCACTATCTGAACCACTTCTTTTCCCATTTCGGTAACTTTTGTGTTTCCTAGATGTCCAGGCATTCTTCTTCCTTTGATAACTTTACCTGGTGTTGAACGGTTTCCAATTGAACCAGTTCTTCTATGAGACATAGCTCCGTGGGAACTAGGCTGTCCTCTAAAGCCATGACGTCGCATGGCACCACTAAATCCAAAACCTTTGGATATACCAGAAACAACTACTTTTTCCCCTTCGGAAAAAAGCTCTACGTTAACTTCCTGATCATCCTGAAGTTCTGTATCTCTCATTTCGTACATCGTACGAAATCCGCTATCATAATCTTTTAGTTGACCAAGAGTTGGTTTGTTCACTCGACTTTTATCGACTTTTATTGCTGCGACTTTTACAGCATTGTAACCATGTTTTGTGGTTTCTTTCTTTTCAATCACCACTGTCTCGGGTACTTGAATAACGGTTACTGGAACAAACTTCTCTTCTTTCCATATATGGGTCATACCAATTTTAATACCCATTAGTCGAAGACTCATTGTGTACTCCTTCCAAAGACAGTTTAGAGTTTAATTTCAATATCCACACCGGCAGGTAAATCGATATTCATAAGAGCGCGTGTCACTTCTTGAGAAGGGTTGCAAATATCGATTAAACGGTTATGAATACGTAACTCAAACTGTTCGCGTGAATCTTTGTCAATATGAGGGGATCGTAAAACAGTGTATACATGTCGTCGAGTAGGTAAAGGGATGGGACCTTTTACTTGAGCCCCACAACTGAGTGCTGTTTCTAGTATCCGTTTCACAGATTGATCCAGTATCCGATGGTCATACGATCGTAGTCTAATACGCATTTTTTGACTTTCCATTCACTGTCCCTTTCTATTATTCGAAAATCTTAGTCACAACTCCTGCACCAACAGTACGACCACCTTCACGAATAGCGAAGCGGAGTC
>DAIMET010000007.1:51901-54687 GCA_036725105.1 Calditrichota bacterium | reverse complement strand
ACATCCAACCTCCTCAAAATAAAGCGATTGAGCTGCAAATTGGTTCAAGAAAATACCTTTCAGAGTCTCAAAGAAAGGCATTTGCTCTTCCACCTGTCATTGTGCAACAACGCACTTTTGTTCCACTTCGGTCTATTGCAGAGGATATGGGAGCCAATGTTGAGTGGATTCCTAAAGATTCAATGATTCTTATTCAAAAAAAACCTTTGCAAATTGAAATGAAAATTGGAAAACTAATGGTACTCATAAACGGAAAAACTCGGTATATTGACGTACCTCCTCTCCTATACAAGAATACAACCATGATTCCTTTACGCTATATAGCAGAAACTCTAGGAGGGAAAGTTACATGGAATGCACAAGGACAACGTATAAAGATTGAATACTAACTTTTTTAACTTCGTAATGTCTATTTCATATTTTCCTTACTAAAAAAAGTAAAAACCTTGACTTTTTACGAAGCAGTACTACTATGAAAGTGTAAATTTTTTATATTTGCCAAGGAGGCTAACATGAATTTCTTTAAAGATGAATCTGGACAAACTGTTCTTGAGTATGCATTAATCGTTGCTGTGTTAGTATTGGTTATTATTGCTGCAGTACCCAATTTACGTAATGCAGTAGCTGGAGTATTTACTAAAGCTGAAGAGGGTCTTGAAGCCGACTATACAGCTGTAGAAGAATAGTTTAGAATTCAAGGCTAGTAACAAAACCTTTTTATGTAGTTGTAATTTGTAAAACGGGGAGATTTTGGTCTCCCCGTTTTTTTAGTTAGTAGGAGATGGTATGAGGATTTTTTCCTGGAATGTGAATGGTATTCGTGCTGTGATTAAAAAAGGATTTTTTCAGTGGATAGACAAAGAAAACCCCGATATCGTTTGTCTCCAGGAAACCAAAATCCATTCTGACCAGATTACTCCAGAAATCCAGCACAAACAAGGGTATCACTCGTATTTCTTTTCTGCCCAAAGAAAAGGATATAGCGGAGTAGCTGTTTATTCGAAATTACCTCCCCAGGAAGTTCATTACGGATTTGGGTTACCCATTTTTGACGAAGAAGGAAGAGTTCTTCATCTGCAATTTCCTGATTTTCACCTGGTGAATGTTTATTTTCCCAATGGTAAAAGAGACGATACGCGATTGCAGTACAAATATGATTTTTATAGCTCTCTACTTGATTATCTGCGTCCATTTCTACAAAAAAAAGAGAAAATGATTGTTTGCGGCGACTATAACACCGCTCACCAAGAAATTGATCTAGCCCGACCAAAGGAGAATAAAAATATCTCTGGTTTTTTACCAGAAGAACGGAAGTGGCTTGACCGGTATTTAGCGGAAGGCTTTATCGATACATTCCGTTCTTTACATCCAAACAAGATTCAGTATTCTTGGTGGAGTCATTTTGCACGTGCAAGAGAGCGAAACATAGGATGGAGAATTGATTATCATTTTGCTTCTTTAGCATTACAGAAAAAGCTAAAAAAAGCAGAAATTCATGATTCGGTCCAGGGCTCAGATCACTGCCCAATAATGTTGGAGATATAATCTAAGGAGCTTGGTTGAACTGGCTGCGAAATAATTCTTGGGTATATATTGTGGGAATGATTGTTATTTTTTGTATCGGTTTTTATTGCGGAAAACTGGAACAAATTTCCATACACCGTACTATGACAGAACAGAGCAATCAATGGGAAGAATCAGAAATTCACACTATCCAGCGTTTTTATATCATCGGAGAAGTACAAAACCCAGGCCTGTATCAATTTCAAGATGAGATTTGCTTAATGGATGCTATTGAACTAGCTGGAGGTATTACTGATCAAGCTGATTTACAAGCCATTAATCCTGCTAGAAGTGTTCGCAATGGTGAAAAAATTCAGATACCTTCTTGTATTCAGCATTCTTCAGATCAATCATCGCAGCATACAGAAACAAGAGTGCAACCTTCTCAAAGTTCGAAAAAGATCAACATCAATATAGCCACGAAAGAAGAATTGATGACACTACCCAATATTGGAGAGTCTAGAGCGCAAGACATCCTTGATTACAGAGAGACGGTAGGTTCTTTTGTATGTATCGAAGAAATCATGGCAGTACCAGGAATAGGACCCAAAACATTTGCAGCCTTTCAGGATTTGATTTGTATTGATGGATCCGGATAAACGGTTACTTCCCCTTTTATTTCTTAGTTTTCTTGTTGGAATTACTTTTGCTCTATATCCCTATGCCCCCTGGGTTATAGGGGTATTGACCGGAGTAACTACAAGCTATCTTTTGTATCATTATTTTCTTCGTTCTCAAAAGCTGGGAAAAAGACAAATCATTACGATCGTGCTATTATTCCTTCTATTTTCGTATGGCTTTATTGCGCTAAAAACTCCCTTTAGAAATTCCCTGCAAATCAATGCAGGACAAGAAATTGTAGTGAAAGGTACTATCATTGAGCATCCTATTCACTACTCCAATCAATCTCGTTTTATTGTAAAAATGAAAGGTTCGCGAATTCTTGTAAAACTATACTCTCCTTCGGAAAAAACGGTCAATGCATTATATTTGGGTGCAAGTATTCATTGCAAAGTCACTGTAGAAGACTTACAAAAATATGTGAAACCAAAGGAAACTATCGATTTATACAGGAAGAAGAATAATCTTGCAGGCATAGTAAGGCTTAAGTCTGAAAACATCATAGCCATACAACCTCCAAAAAATATATTTTTACAATGGATGCACAAAATCAGGGAAAAAGCTTTTACAAATTTGCGAATTGCAACTAGAGACAATGAAAC
>DAIMET010000007.1:0-51801 GCA_036725105.1 Calditrichota bacterium | reverse complement strand
ATGGTGACCATTTTTTCTTTGTCTTTTTTTGTACGAAGGCAATCAGATCCTTTTCATACGCTTCTAATGGCTGGTTTTTTTATTCTACTTTTCTCGCCATATCAAGTTCTGCAAGTGTCTTTTTGGTTTAGTTTTTCTTGCACTGCAGCTTTATGTATTCCTGGTTCATGGATACAAAAAAGTGGAATACTGTATCTTGTTTCTTCCTTGATGTCCTACATTTCTTTTCACATGATTTCATTTGTGAGTGTACTTAGTAATGCAGTGTTTGGTTTGTTTTTAGCTCCTTTCTTTCTCTGGGGAGTGATCAGTATTGTAATCCCTGGCATATCAAGAATTGTTCTATATCCTTTGATGGAAATACTGTTTGACGGACTCCAATATATTGGAAAAGCTTTTCATGCGATCCCAGGATCCTATCGGTACATTTCTTCAGATATGCAAATGATTACTCTATGCCTATTGGTGGGAGCATTTTTACTGGCGATTTGTGCATATTACAACCAATACCAATTTCTTTGGAAAAAAATGATGATTTCTGTTTTATGTTTGTCACTTTCTCTATTGTTCCTTCCATTGCCAAGTACAACAGCAAGAATCACATTTTTCTCTGTTGGAGAAGGAGATTCAATCCTGCTGGAGTTTGATCAGAATATCATTTTGATTGATGCAGGTGAAAAAGCTTCTGATTCCGGGTATTTCCCTGTAAAAAGCATCGTTGTTCCCTACTTAAAAAAACGAGGAATCAACCATATACACACCATTCTTCTCTCCCATTTTCATTCTGATCACTATGGAGGTATTCCTTGGATTTTAGAGCATGTTCCGGATGTTGATATTATATTGATACCTTCATCTGAAGGGCCTGATCAGAAAGAATTTGTGAGATATATGCAGAAAAATGCACATTTTTATCCTTACATTAAAAAAATTCAAACAGATCAAACCAGAAAGTTTTCTTCTATTTCCTCTTTACGAATCATCCCAATGTGCAAATATATGTCATTGTCTGAAAAGGAAAACGAGAACAACAACTCTATCATCGCTATGTTTACGTATGGAAAAAAGCATTTCTTCTTTACGGGAGATATTGAATCCGAGGCAGAAAAAATGGCCATCCAATTGCTCGGAGATGATTTGCGTGCAGATATTTTAAAAGTTCCTCATCATGGGAGTAATACATCTTCGACAGAGGAGTTCTTAAGAAGGGTTCAACCTAGTTTATCGATCATTTCTTGTGGTGAGTATGCTAGATTCCGTCATCCATCCCAAGAGGTTGTTCAAAGATTGCAAAATGTTAAAAGCCGTGTTTTAACAACACACAACGAAGGAACGATTGTAATGGAAACGGATGGTATTCGAATATGGGAAGTGGAAGATTAAGACTGAGAAGGATCAGCAAGTGGATTGGGCTTTAATGCGAGTACATTGCGAAGATCTGAAAAAGGGATCTCGATGCTTTGAATTCCATCTCCATAGCTTGCCACCTGATAGGGATCGAAAGTAACTAGTAGTCCATCAGGAATAATACAAATGTTTTGATAGTTTTCCCCAACCGGATCTGTGCCTTGTTGTACCCACAATGGGTCTAAGTAGGCATTATTTTCTTCAAGTATTGGCGGGAGTTTTTTTTGGACAATTTTCGATAACGTGATCAGATAATTGGATTGAGTGAGGAATAAATCTTGAACACCCATTTGCGTTTTTTTCTCAAGATCAATGGTAAGACTCTTTGAGTATAAATTTGGATGGGCTCCTCCCAAATCAATACTAAAAAACATGCGTATGCTAGCATGTTCCTTGCTTAGATACAACGTTTCGTATTCAATCCACAGTATTTGGTTGTAAAGAAACTCATCTTGTTGTAAATTTTCATCCACACTTCTTTCCCATTTGGATTTTTCTTGGTGGATGAAAGCATCTACGATATTGTTAATGCGTTGATCTGGTTCGTCTGTGTGTTTGTGCAAAAAGTAGGGTATAGAACCTTGAACCTTGTACTGATTCTGCATGAAATTCTCATCCACTTCTTTTCCATGAATAGAATAGACTGAAGGCATTGAGTCTTCAGGGATAGTACAATTGGATGGGGAACAGCTGTGAATTGCTATAGAACTCAGAAAAATCGTTACAATTTGAAGGAAAATCAATGCACGTCGATATTGTCTTTTCATCAAAAAAATACCTTTACCTTTGCAGAATGTACAGAAAATTGTACCACAAAAGGAACATAAACGAATTGACTTGAGAAGTTGGTTGCGTATGATAAGGGCCATATGTTTATTACATAGGAGGCTTTTACATGAGTAAAGAAAAATCAGTAGCTGAAGAAAAAAGAGAGCAACTTTTTTTTCAGAAGAAAAATGTTTGGAGCACATCGAACGATTCTTCCATACAATCGTTTGCGAAGGAATACAAAGATATTTTAGACGTAGGGAAAACCGAACGGATATTTGTATGCAAAATGAAAGATCTTCTTCTCTCAGGTGGATTCGAAGAATTAACCAACCAAACTCCCCTGAAAGGGAAAAAGTACTTTCGAGTAGTGAATGAAAAAGGAATATTTGCCTATGTTCCCGGTAAACAACCTATTTCAAGTGGAGTAAACTTTATTGCAACCCATATTGATTCTCCCAGGCTTGATGTTAAACCAAATCCACTTTACGAAGATTCTGGTATTGCTTTTTTAGATACCCATTATTACGGGGGCATTAAAACGTATCAGTGGATGAATATTGCCTTGTCTCTCCACGGTGTAGTGACAAAAACAAATGGTGAGGTAATTGAGATACATGTTGGAGAAAGAGAAGAAGATCCAGTATTCATGATCTCCGATATTCTTCCTCATCTTGCCAAGAACTACAAATCAAAACCAGTTGGTGAAGTGTTTAACAATGAAAACTTAGATGTCATCGTAGGCACACTTCCTTTCCAACTGAATGCAGACGAAAAAGATTCTATCAAATTGTTCGTTATGGATTACCTACACCAAGAATACGGTATTACAGAAAAAGACTTTTTTAGTGCTGAACTTGAATTTGTTCCTGCTTGTAAAGCTAGAGATATAGGTTTTGATAGAGGACTTATGGCTGGATATGGACATGATGATAGATGTTGTTCCTACCCTGCCATGAGAGCACTAATGGATACAAAAACCCCTGAAAAAGCCGCTATTACACTGCTTTTCGATAAAGAAGAGATTGGTTCTGTAGGGACTACAGGTGCAATGACTCATTTAATGGAAGTTTTCATTGAAGACCTAATGAAACAAGAGAACAATTCGGTTTCTTTGCATAAGGTTTTGTCTTTGTCAGTATGCCTTTCTGGAGACGTAGGAGCTGCTTTAGATCCTCACTTCAAAGATGTGTTTGAATCGAAGAATGCTGCAGAACTTCACAAAGGTGTCATCTTGACGAAATATACCGGATCTGGTGGTAAAGGCGGCGCAAATGATGCACATTCGGAGTTTCTTGGGTCTGTACGATCCGTGTTTGAGAAAAAAGACATCGCTTATCAAGTTGCGGAGTTAGGTAAAGTCGACGTTGGTGGAGGCGGTACTGTTGCAGGCTATTTTGGTAATCGAGGCATACAAACTGTAGACGTTGGCATTCCTGTATTGTCCATGCATTCACCTCAAGAAATCATTGCAAAGGATGATTTGTATGAACTTTACCGAGCCTATAAAGGATTTTTTGAAGAGTACAAATAAGTTTTTAGCATTATAGAAGATGATTGAGAAAAAGTCTCCAGCATTACTTTGCTGGAGACTTTTTGTTTATCGTTAAACACCCATTTAAACTGTTAAAAAAGGTTCTTAAGCGTGGTAGCAGCAGTGAGAATAACACGCTATTGATCCCAGAGTGAAGAATATTGAAAGGAATGATAGCAGGTAATAACAATTTTTTTACAACTGCAATGGGAGCATTTAAGTAAATAGGAGTAATGAGAAGGTTGGCTGGAATCATGATGCCAGCTCGTGCCAGCGTTCCAATAAGAAGTCCCATCCATAAACTTCCTTTGACTTTTCTCCTTGCAATCAAAGAAAATACCACAATAAAAGTGCTAGATGCAATAAAGTGCATCAACATGCCCCATAGTCCATTCCCATCAGGTCGAAACAATATAAATAAAATTGCCTTTATGGCAGAACCAAGAATACCAAACCAGGGACCAAAAAAATACCCGATAAAGAGAAGGGGTAAATCACCTGGAGAATAAAGAAGAAAAGGAGCATTGGGTAAAATAGGAAACGCAATCAGTAGCTCAAAAACAACAGCTAGAGCTATCAATACGCCAATAATACTAAAGATTTGAACAGATTTTTTCATACATCACCTCGAAGTAGTATTTACCTCAAGGGCTATTGCGGGAATGCCTTCTCCCGTCCAGACTATACTGTCGGTATCGGAATTTCACCGAATCCTGCTGGATAAGCTCGCGGACTGTTACCGCCGGTAGGGAATTTCACCCTGCCCTGAAAGCATTCCTATAATAGTATTTTATCAATCGAAATTCAACAAAGCACCTAAGAAATTTTTAGGGATTGTTTTTGTCAGTAGTTCCACCACAATTTTCGCAATCATGCGAACAAGAATCTTCATCATCAGCAGAATCTTCATCTGTATCATCATCGGGCATTTCAAACGTCTCTTCTTTTGCAGGAGTCATGAAGCCGACAATTAAAATAATGATGCCTGCCATAATAACAAAAGAGATTCCGACTCCAAGAAGGAAGGGCCAGAAAATAGACCACCAATGGACGCCCATCCAAATGCCTGCAATTGTTACAATAAGACCAGCTAAGATGTATAACCACTTTTTCATCTATATCCTCCTAAAAATCAAATCAAAATCAATTTGAGTTTATCACAAAATCTGATTTTTACTATAATCATACCGTGGTCAAAATTTTACAAGTGAGGACAATATGCGCAAAGATGATTTTCCTTTTCAAGAAATTGATACGAAGTGGCAGAAAAAATGGGAAGATGAAGGACTATATCATGTTGATATAGATGAATCAAAAGAGAAGTTTTATATCCTGGATATGTTTCCTTATCCTTCTGCTGCAGGCCTTCATGTTGGCCATCCAGAAGGTTATACAGCCAGCGATATTGTAGCTCGATATAAGATGATGAACGGATATCAAGTTTTACACCCAATGGGATGGGACGCTTTCGGTTTACCTACCGAAAACTATGCGATTCGGAAAAAGATTCATCCTGAAATAGCAACCGAAGAAAATATTCGGAATTTTAAGAGACAGATTTCGCGCTTTGGTTTTTCATATGATTGGACACGTGAAATTACTACTTCTGATCCTTCTTATTATCGATGGACGCAGTGGATATTCCTTCAACTTTTCAAACATGGATTGGCTTATGAAAAAGAGGCACCCATCAACTGGTGCCCATCTTGTAAAACGGGACTGGCAAATGAAGAAGTTGTAAATGGTAAATGTGATCGCTGTGGAGCAACAATTGAACGTAAAAACCTTCGTCAGTGGATGCTTCGGATAACAGCATATGCAGAACGATTAATTAACGATCTTGATCTTGTTGATTGGCCCAGCGATGTTATTGCAATGCAGAGGAATTGGATTGGCAAATCAACGGGAGCTACAATTTTCTTTCCCATTGATCAAACCAATGAATCAGTAGAGATTTTTACTACCAGGCCAGATACGATTTTTGGTGCCACCTATATGGTATTATCCCCCGAGCATCCTTTATTAGATCAATTTGTTTCTGGGAAATTTGCAACACAACTACAAGAATACCGAGAGCTGATTCAATCAAAAAGTGATTTAGAAAGAACGGAGCTAAACAAGGACAAAACAGGAATCTTCACAGGACTGTATTGCCTCAATCCTTTTACAGATACAAAAATTCCAGTGTATGTAGCAGATTATGTTCTTATGAGTTATGGCACAGGCGCTATAATGGCAGTGCCAGCTCATGATCAGAGAGATTTTGATTTTGCCCAAAAGTATCAACTACCTATTACTCCGGTTATTGAGCCATATGATGGCGAAATGCCCACCGATTATGCATTTGATTTACCAGGTCGAATGATCCATTCAGGACCATATAACGGCATGCACTCTGAAAAGGCAATTCGGGAGATTATCAAAGCATTAGAAGAAAAGGGCTTGGGAAAATCATCTACTCAATATCGTCTTCGAGATTGGATTTTTTCCAGACAACGCTTTTGGGGAGAACCCATCCCAATTGTACATTGTCAGAAATGCGGTTGTGTAGGAATTCCAGAAGATCAACTTCCCTTAACTTTACCTAAAGTTACTTCCTATGAGCCTAGCGGTACTGGAGAATCACCTTTGGTGCAAATGAAAGATTGGGTTCAGACGACATGTCCTACCTGTGGTGGACCTGCAATGCGAGAAACAAATACTATGCCACAATGGGCAGGCTCTTCCTGGTATTATATACGATATACAGATCCTTTAAACTCTGATAGCCTTGCCTCCAAAGAGGCAATTCAATATTGGTTACCTGTGGATGCTTACATTGGTGGTCGAGAACACACCAATTTACACCTTTTATATGTTCGTTTTTGGCATAAATTTTTGTTTGACCTTGGCGTTGTTCATTGTCCAGAGCCATTTATGAAGCTACGAAACCAAGGTATGGTTTTGGCAGAAGATGGCAGAAAAATGTCAAAATCTTTAGGCAATGTTATTAATCCTGATGAAGTATTAGACCGTTATGGAGCAGATGTTATTCGGATGTATGAAATGTTTATGGGACCTTTTGATCAAGAATCATTATGGAATACACAAGGCGTTGAAGGTGTGAAGCGTTTTGTCAATAAAGTCTGGTCATTGTATCAAGATGGTAATATCCAAAACAAAGCTCCCGATGACTCCACTTTGCGACTTATGCACAAAACCATAAAAAAAGTTACCGAAGACATTGAATCCTATTCATTCAACACCGCAATATCCGCTATGATGATTTACGTGAATCATTTGCAGAAACTTTCTTTTCTTCCTACAATAACCATAGAAGTCCTTGTACAGCTACTAGCTCCTTTTGCACCACATTTGTGTGAGGAATTGTGGAACCAAATGTCACATACCGATTCTGTTTTTTGTACGAAATGGCTGAAGTACAAAGAAGAACTCTGCGAGGATACAGAAGTTGAGATTGCAATCCAGATAAATGGAAAAGTGCGAGATAAGATTACTGTTCCTACCGAGATAGAAGAAGATGAACTAAAACAAAGGATTTTACAACGAGAAAAGATACAAGGATACACAACTGAGAAAACGATCCGAAAATGGATCATTATTCCTTCAAGACTTGTGAATATAATCGTTCAATAGCATTGAGAAGAAAGAGGGCATATGGGACCATTAACAGCAAATGATATTGGATTTGTTATTGGGGGTCTGGGAGTATTTCTGTATGGATTGTTCACTTTTAGTGAGTACTTAAAGGATGTTGCAGGAGATCGGCTTAAAAGCATCTTAAATTCTGCTACAAAATCGCCATGGATTGGTTTACTCACAGGAGCACTTCTAGCTTCATTGGTACAGTCTTCTTCAGTTGTAACTGTCATCACGTTAGCTTTTGTTAACTCCGGACTTCTAACATTTGAACAATCTCTTGGCTTAATTTTCGGAGCAAACATCGGCACCACGATTACAGCACAGATTATTGCTTTCAATATCGCTGAATGGGGTTTTTTCATTGTACCTGTTGGACTTTTAATCGTTTTCTTAGCCAAACGTCGAAAACCAAAAGCTGTTGGGAACTCAATTGTTTCGTTTGGATTTTTACTCATGGGCCTTTCTCTTATGACATCAGGATTAAAACCTTTGCGAGCATACGAACCTTTTGTAAGTACAATGGCAGGCTTTGGAGATTCTCCTCTTCAGGGAATTATTGCTGCTACTTTGTTTACGGGAATTGTTCAATCTTCCTCTGCAACCACTTCCTTGGTGGTTACAATGGCCAAAGAGCAACTGTTAAGCTTTAAAAGCGCAATACCACTCATTTTGGGTGCCAATATTGGAACTACCATTACGGCAGCACTTGCCTCAATCGGAGCAAATAAAAACGCCAAACGTGTTGCTATGGCACACTTTATTTTTAACTTTACCGGAGTTGTTGTCATTTATCCCTTTATTGTTAATGGATGGTACGCTGATGCGGTCGTGCAAATCACTAACTTCACTTCTGGAGGACATTATACGCTTCAACGATTGATAGCCAATAGCCATACAGTATTTAACGTGACTTGGTCATTGTTTTGGTGTTGGCAAGTTACTCTTTTTACTCGATTTGTAAAACTTCTTATTCCTGGAGAAATGCCGAAGTTTGCGTTAAAATCCTTTCTTGATAAGCGCTTAATTAGTACTCCATCATTGGCATTGGAGTCTTGCCGAGAAGAATTGCACAGAATGTCAGAATTAGCCAAAGACATGGTAGACAGTCAGATGCTTGTAATTTTAAAAGAAAAACAATTTAGAGATGCCAAAGAAGTGTGGGAGATTGAAAAAATAGTCAACCAAATAAACCGAGACACGATTGTATATTTAAAAGATCTTTATAATAGCAATTTGACAGAAGATGAAAGTAAAATAGCATTGAATTTTATGCATGTTTCGTCTGATTTAGAAAGATGGGGAGACCATGCAACGAATATGTATGAAGTTGCTGAACATGTTTTTGAGAATAACACCAATTTATCCCAAGAAAACATTGATAACCTAACAGATTTATACCGTGTAATCAAAGAAAACATGATGGCTGCAAATATGCTTTTAGCCCATTCCCGAGATCATTTTCATCAATCCGAGCTAGACGACATTTATACAAAATCTCGCAAAAGAGAAAAAGAAGTTGACCACCTATCGGAAGTGATCAAAGAAAACAATGTGAATCGTTATATGAACTCAGTAACAGATGAGTTAAGTATTGATAATGCAGTTGTGATCAATGATTTGCTAACAAATCTTGAAAGAATTGGGGACCATGCATATAACATAGTGAAGTATTTCACGGTTCCAAAGGAAAAAGATAAGTACGCGACAACGATTGTGTAGAACATTGAATAGAGTTAAAAAAGATAGAAATAGCCAGAGAATTCAATTCTCTGGCTATTTTTTTATGGAAGAGAAGAAATAATCTTTTGAGCTAGGTCAAAGAAGCTCGCAGCAGAAGGTGAATCAGGATTTTCAATGACAACAGGTTTTTGATTATTACCGCAAGTTCCTACCTGTTGATCGATGGGGATTTGTACAAGAAGAGGGGCTTTCATCAAATCTGCCATAAGCCGTCCTCCACCTTCTCCAAAGATAGGGTAGGAATGACCTGTATCGGGAGCTTTGAAATAGCTCATATTCTCAACGATTCCAAGGACAGGAATTTGTAATTTTTGAAATGTTTTAAAGAATCTTGTTGCATCATCCGTGGAGACTTTGGAGGGGATGGTAACAACCAATCCAGAATCAAGTGGCAATGATTGCCCCACAGTTAACATAGCATCACTGGTGCCAGGAGGTAAATCAATCAATAAATAATCCAATTCATTCCATTGTGTCATAGAATACAATTGTTGAATTGCATTGGAAATCATTGGTCCTCGCCAAACAATAGGCTCGTTCGATCCTTGTGTTAAGAAGCCGATAGATATTACTTTAACGCCATATTGTTCAATGGGTTGCATGGACGTGTCATTTCCAACAGGATGTTTTTCTGTATTGAACATAACTGGGATATTGGGTCCTAATACATCCGCATCAAGTACTCCAACTTTTTTACCTTGTTTTGCTAAAGCAATAGCAAGGTTTGTAACCACGGTGGATTTTCCAACACCACCTTTTCCAGATCCTACAGCTATGATTCGTCGGATTTTCCCTTTTGGCAAAATGTGGGGTCCGCCCATACCAATCGCTTCTTTTTCTTTTTGGCTCATTTCTGTAAAATTAATCTTTACATTTTGCAATCCTATCGACGAAAGTACTTCCTTGGCTTGATCTGCCATTTGTTGTTTTAAAGGGCATTTAATAGTAGTCAGGTTTAAATCGAAAGATACTTCATCGTGATTGATCGTGAGATTTTTGACCATTCCTAAATCTACAATACTTTTGTGAAGTTCTGGATCCATTACTTTTTGAAGGGTTTTTAATATTTCTTCTTTTGTTATCATCTGAATATTCAACTCCTATCTTAGTTTGCTTCTACAGTCTAAAACAAAAAGAAAGACTTGCAACACAATTACGTAACCACTACATATGTATGGCTAGGTTTTCTGCTAATTCAATAGATTCTGAGAATACTTCCGAAAAAGTGGGATGAGGAAATGTGATAAAGCCTAACTCCGATAAAGAAAGGTTGTTTTGAATTGCCATTGTTGCAATACTGATCATATCAGAGGCGTGTTCACCATAAAACGTGCATCCAACCAATTTGTGATCATCAAGGAAAATTTTTACAAAACCATCTCGAATTCCACTAGCACGGGCTTTACCATTTGCACTATATGGGAAAATGTAAGTTTGTTCTGCTATTCTTTTTCCAACACCTGTCAGCTCAGGAAAGGTAAAAACAACACTTGGTTGAAGGCCATATTGGATAGGGGGAGTTTCTTTGTTAAAAATTTTTGCAGCAGCAATCATTCCTTCTCTGCTTGCAGTGTGAGCGAGCATCCATTTGCCATTCAAATCGCCAATGCAGTAGACATCTGGGTGATTGGTTTCTAGGTAGGGACTTGTTAAAACTCCTTTGTTTGAATATTCAATACCAAAGGGGTCGAGTAGAGCTGGGAGGATATTTGGTCTGCGACCAATTGCCATCAAAACAGTGTCCGTTTCTATAGATTGGGTTTGGTTTTCATGTTTCCATGTTACCTGCACGGTCTTTTCCCTACGAATCACAGATTCAACCATGCTATTGCAGTGGATTTCAATTCCGCTTGAATGCATACTTTTTTGAAGAGCATGGGCAGCATCTGTATCTTCGCATGGTAATAGTTGACTCTGTCCTTCTAATATGGTCACTTTTGTACCCAATTGGTTATATATGGTTGCCATTTCAGAACCAATAACTCCACCACCAATAATGACCATATTGTTGGGAATTTCTGATATATTCAATGCTTGATCGCTAAAAATGATTCTTTCATGGTCAATATCAATTCCAGGAATTGAACTAGATACAGAACCTGTAGCCAGGATGATTTTATCGAATGGTACATTGATTTGATCATCACCTTTCTGTATTAAAACAGTGTGATCCCGTATTTCAAAAGCTCTGCCCTGAATCCATTGGATCTTGTTTTTTTTCAGCAAGTATTCAATTCCTTGACGTGACATTTGAATTGCTTTAGAAGAATGCTTCATTAATTTATCGATATTAATAGTAGGTTTTGTTCCTTCAAGGCCCAATTTTCCAAAATGCGACCATTGAGCCAGAGGCTCAACTCCTTTTAGTAATGCTTTTGTTGGAATACAACCAACATTTACGCATGTCCCTCCAAGGAAACTTTCCTCAATTAAAGTAACTTCTCCACCATATTGAGAACAGCGGATAGCAGCAACATAACCACCAGGACCTCCACCAATGACAGCAATTTTCATAATTAACTCCTTGCAAAAAGATCTTGAAATTCAAACGCCTCTTCCATTATAGTCAAGATAGAAATGCGAAGTTCAAAAACCTTACATCTCCATGTTAATCTTTGTTTCTAAGGCATAATACTCACTCAGAAGAAAGTGAAACCTGTTCATTGCTTTTCTTTCCAAGTTCCATATGATCATCTATATGATTGGAACACATCTTCGACTAACAAACGATATGGAATCTATTCGTAAAAGTATTGACGAGTTGCAAATTGATTGTTTTCAACTTTTTTTGGAACCTTTATCTGGATTGTCTATAAAAAGAAAACTGCATTATCGGGCGATTTTTGCTCGTTTAAAAAAACAAAAAACAATACAGAAGATTTTTGTACATGCTTCTGATAGTACAGCTTTACGAGCTACGAAAAATGACTCTACAATACCTTCCTGGAAAAAAATACGCTATAAACTGCAAGAAGCAGATGACCTTGGTGCGGACGGTCTGGTTGTGCACGTCAATGTTGATCGAGATTTTCCCATACCTCGGATTGCTGAAGAAATGCACACAATTTTATACGACATTGATGTACGGTGCGAGTTGCTTCTTGAAAACACAACTATGAAAAAAACTATTAGTGCAGATATATCAAAGTTTAATCAGTTTATCCATGATTTACATGAAAAGTATCCTGTGAAAGTTTGTCTTGATACAGCTCATCTTTTTGTAGTAGGTTGTCAGTTTGAATCAAAAGATGCGATGAGATTCCTAAAAAGAACCTATCCATCCATCTTCCAACACACAGAGCTTGTTCACTTGAATGATTCCGCAGCAGAGTGCGGATCATTTACTGATCACCATGCTCATTTAGGAAAAGGGCATTTGGGTTTAGGCTCTTTAGGGGCATTTGTTTCTGTTTTTCCTCGTAATACTCCTTTTATTACTGAAACCCCCAAGTGCGATTTTGAAGTGCTTAAAGAGAATATTCTCACACTTAATCAAATTGTGACAGGAAACAAAATTGATCTTGATGAATTCGGATCAAACGTTAAAATAGAGAGAGTATTTTATTTCTAAAAAAAGAAATTAAAAATACGCAAAATATTATTTTATAACAACCTTTTACATGGGCTTTTGTTTTCCTCAACGGAGTACTATGTGAGAGGAATTGGAGGATTTTATGCTTACGAAAGAGGAAAAGACTTCTATTATTGAAGAGTTTAAAACGCACGAAGGTGATAATGGTTCACCTGAAGTTCAGATTGCAATTTTAACGAAGAAAATCCAAGTTTTATCGGATCATTTGCGTGAACATAAACATGACCACAGTTCTCGCAGAGGTCTTTTAAAAATGGTTGGACAAAGAAGAAGATTGCAAAAGTATTTAAAGAAAAAAGATTTGGATCGCTATCAGACATTGATCCAACGCTTAGGAATCAGAGGATAAACACAATACATGAAAGAACAAGAAGAAATGTTATTTGAACGCACCTTACATGGTGTTAATTACCGTTTTGAATATGGAAAACTTGCTAAACAAGCTGGTGCTTCCATATTATGTACTGCAGGAGAAACAAAAGTCTTAGTCCTTGTGACAATGACAAAGGAACCAAACGAAGAAATTGATTTTTTCCCGCTTACTGTAGATTATTCCGAAAAGCTCTACTCTGCTGGCAAAATTCCTGGAGGATTTTTTAAACGAGGAGGAAGACCATCAGATAAAGAAATTCTTCGTTCTCGGTTAATAGATCGTCCTTTAAGACCCTTGTTTCCAAAGTATTTACGACATGGCGTTCAAATCATCGCTTATGTTCTTTCCTTTGATGGTATAAATGCACCTGACATATTAGCTATCAATGGGGCTTCTATCGCTGCATGTATTTCCAATGTACCGTTTGATGGCCCCATTGCAGCAACTCGCTGTACCATGGTGAATGGTGAGTTTATGGCAAATGTATCCACTGATGAATCAGACAACTCTCTTTTAGATCTAGTTGTAGCTGAAACAGAGCAATCAATCATGATGGTGGAGGCTGGAGCTTCTGTACTAAAAGAGGATGTCATATTAGATGCTTTCCGTTTCGTCCACAATAGTAATGTTGAGATGATAAACTGGCAGAAAGAAATTATTGCTTCGATTCCTAAAAAAGAAAAGCTAACCGTTGAGAAACCAGTAGCATCATCCGATGCAATTGCAGCTGTCAAGGATTACCTCGATTCTAGAATCGAAGATGCCTTATTCAACCCTGATAAAACCCAACGTGAAGCAGCAGAACATGAATTGAGAAGCGATATGCACGCATATTGTGACTCGATGTTTGAAGAACGTGAAGGCGAACTTGATTTAGCATTTGATGAGTATGTGACTGCTTATGTACGCAAGCAGATAATTCAAGAGAATAAAAGACCAGATGGTCGTAAAGCAGATGAGATTCGCAAGTTATCAATGGAAGTAGGCTTTTTACCTCGAACACACGGAAGTGCTGTTTTTACAAGGGGACAAACACAGGTATTGTCAGTCGTCACTCTAGGTGGAAAAGGGGAAGGTCAACTGATTGAAAGCATTGATGAAGAAATGACAAAGCATTTTATGCACTATTACAATTTTCCACCATTCAGTGTCGGCGAAGTAAGACCATTGCGAGGAGCTGGTAGAAGAGAAGTGGGTCATGGTGCACTAGCAGAAAGAGCAATTCTTCCTATCATTCCACCAGAAGAAAAATTTGCCTATACCATCCATGTCGTTTCTGAAGTTTTAGAATCCAATGGATCTAGTTCCCAAGCTTCCATATGCGGAAGTGTTCTTGCTCTTATGGATGCAGGCGTTCCAATTATTGAACCTGTTGCAGGTATTGCAATGGGATTGATATCGGATGGAAGTGATTATCGAATTTTAACTGATATTCAAGGTATCGAAGATTTTTCAGGAGATATGGACTTTAAAGTTGCTGGATCTCGTAATGGCGTGACAGCAATCCAGATGGATGTGAAAAAGCAATTTGTTACCTTGTCCATCATCGAAAAGGGATTAGAACAAGCTAGAATGGCTAGGATTGATATTTTGGATCAAATGTTTGAAACCATACAGACATACCGACCCGATCTTTCAAAATATGCTCCCCGATTAGAAATTGTACAAATCAGCACAGACCGCATTGGAGATTTGATTGGGCCTGGTGGGAAAAATATCAAACGAATCATTGAAGAAACTGGAGTGAAGATAGACATTGAACCTGATGGACGAGTTTTTATTGCTTCAGATGATGAAGAAGGTTTGAATGCCGCCTTAAAAGAAATTAACGATATTACTCGTGAAATAGAGCCCGATCAGATTTATACTGGTAAGGTTGTACGAGTCTGTGATTTTGGAGCTTTTGTGGAACTAAAAAAAGGAACTGATGGATTGCTTCACATTTCTCAGATTTCGTCCAAACGAGTTAATTTCGACAATGGTAAATTAAAAGTAGGCGATGAAGTGCTTATTCAAATGGGTCAAAAGGTAACGGTTAAAGTTGCTTCTGTTGATTCTGAAAATGGTAGGGTGAGTCTTACCATGAAAGGTGTTGATCCACAAGAAAATGAGTAAGTTTCATGAATCGAACAATCTCTTCTGTTGATTGGAAGCAAGAAATTGCTGACAAACTTAGAATGCAGATTGAAACCTGCACAAAATGTGACTTACACCAAACCCGAACAAACCCAGTCCCAGGAGAAGGTTGTCTTGATACTGACATCATGTTTGTGGGAGAAGGTCCTGGGAAAAATGAAGATCTTCAAGGAGTACCATTTGTAGGGCAAGCCGGGAAGATTCTTGATGAACTCTTAGGTCAAATTGGACTCAACCGAGATTTAATCTTTATTGGGAACACCGTTAAATGTAGGCCCCCCGGAAACCGTACTCCTACTTCGTTTGAAATTGAAACGTGCAAACCATTTCTGGTTTCTCAAATAGAAATAATTCAACCACAGATTATTGTCATTATGGGCAGTGCTGCATTAACTTCTTTACTTGGACCTGGGCGTTCTATTTCAAAAGATCGCGGAATTCCAATAGAAAAGGATGGTATTCTTTATTTTCCTACCTATCATCCAGCAGCCGCCTTATACCGCAGAAAAACACTAGAAACAATACAAGCTGATTTTAACCAAATTAGTAGAATTTTAGAAAAAAGAAAGAGTAACAATGAAGATAAAAATTAGTTTTCTTGGAGGTTTGAATGAAATAGGGAAAAATATGACCCTGTTTGAATTTGACAATGAGATCATCATCCTGGATGCAGGATTCGAATTTCCAAATGCAGATTTATTAGGCATAGACCGCGTTATTCCTGATGTTAGTTATGCAATACAGAATAAAAAGAAAATCAAAGCCATTATTCTGTCTCACGGTCATGCTGATCATATTGGAGGTTTAAAATATTTTAGTAAAGACTTGGACTATCCACCGATATATGCAACTGCACTCACCATCGGTATTGTCAAATCTGAGCTTCCTTCCTATATCTCAAAAAACATACAATTTCATGAAGTCTCTCTTCCATCCTCAGTGAAAATTGGACGAATAAAAATTGATTTCCTTCGAGTAACTCACAGTATCCCCGATGGGATGGCAACAGTATTTCATACTCCCTATGGGAATATTTTTCACTCAGGTGATTTTAAAGTTGATTTAACTCCCATTGATGGAAAACCAATTGATTTACAAGGCATAGCAAATGCTGGAAAAGAAGGAACACTTTTATATCTAGGCGACAGTACAAATGCAGATGAACCAGGTTTTACCCCTTCCGAAAAGACTGTTGGATTGAAACTAGAAGATTTGATTCGGGCTTGGCATGGAAGAGTCATTGTAGCTACTTTTTCAACAAACCTTCATCGAATTCAGCAAGTTTTTGATATTGCTACCAAAGTGAATCGAAAAGTATTGGTGGATGGACGATCCATGATGAATACAATTCAGGTGGCAACAGAACTAGGCCATATCAATGTTCCTAGTCAGCTTTTTGTTAAACAACAAGACTGTCAGTCCTATCCTGATAAAAAACTTATTGTACTTACAACCGGCACACAAGGAGAACCTTTTTCTGGTTTAACCAAAATGGCAAGGAATCAGCATGATGTTTTGAAGCTAAAAAAAGGAGACAAAGTCATCATATCAGCAGATCCTATTCCTGGTAACGAAGCTTCTGTAACAAAAAACATTAACAATTTAATGAAATTGGGTGCAGATGTGGTCTATCAAACGGAAGGTATACATGCTTCCGGTCATGGTTCCCAGGAGGATTTACGGCTCATGATGTCTCTCATAAAGCCTACATTTTTCATACCAGTACATGGTGAGTATAGACAGATGTTTACGCATTGCAAAATTGCACAAGAAGTTGGTTTACCCGAAAACCACACAAAAATCTGCGAAAATGGTGCCAGTATTTCTCTTACAAAAAACACAATGCAGCAAGTTGGAAGAATCCCAGCAAATCCAATCTATATCGATGGAAGAAATGTCGGAGATATCGGCGATTCTGTTATTAACGAGCGTAAAATACTATCCCGTGAGGGAGTTTTAAATGTAGTTGTAATCGTAGATGTTAAAAAGCGTTCTTTGGTTACTTCTCCACTGATCGAAACCAAAGGTTTAATTTCTTCAGATTTTTCTAGTGATCTTTATGAAAAGGTGACACACGGCATTCAGGAACTGGTGAAAAAGTGGTCGAAACAGAATGGAAAAGGTTCTGATTTAGAGATCATGACAAAAGGATATTTATCGGGATTTTTCTCTTCGGAAGTTCACCGTAAACCTGTTATTTTTGTATCTGTTATCGAAAGTAATTAGAAATGAATACGAAACTCCGATTTCAAACCATTCAATGGATTCGTGGAGCTATTATAGCTGCTCTTTACTTTGTTTTTACGACTGTGTTTCAAGCTATATCTTTCGGACAGGTTCAACTTCGAGTCTCAGAAATACTAACTGTTCTTCCTTTCTTTTTTCCAGAAGCAATATGGGGCTTGACGCTTGGTTGTCTAATTTCAAATTTCTTCTCTCCATTTGGTTTGATTGATATTGTCTTTGGCACATTATGTACATTTTTAGCTGCTGTAATCACATATTCTTTCCGTGTGATCACCAATAAAAAACTAGGTGCTTATCTAGGAATTCTTCCCCCAATCATTGTGAATGGTCTTGGGGTAGGCTTATATGTTTCCTGTATTGCTACCAGCGGAGTGTGTTCACTGCAAAATTTCTCTTTTCCTATATACCTTGCTGTTGCTGGTTCCATTATGATTGGACAGTTTTTATCTGCTGGTTTAGGAGGGGGCATTTTAGTCACCTATTTATTAACCAAAGGAAAACATTTATATTCATTTCCCAATCAGCATAGTGAATAAGGAGTATGACTTGTGAAAGTAGCTTTAGCGCAAATAGAACCAGTTTTTGGGGACGGTCAAGCTTCCTATATTAAACATAAAGAGTTTGTACAGAAAGCCATAGAACAAAGAGCTTCTTTGATTGTATTCCCTGAAATGTCTTTAACCGGATACAATTTAAAGGATTTAACCCCCGATTTCTGTATGGATGTTAACCATGAACTACTTCGCGAAACCGCCAAACTATCTATGCAAGTTGACATGGTGTTTGGATTTCCAGAAATAGATGAAGAATTTCATTGTTTCATTTCTTGCGCCTACTGTTCTAAAGGTGAGATCTTACATGTTCACCGGAAAATATTTCTACCCGTCAATGGAATGTTTAACGATCCTAAAGATTTTACACCAGGACAGTCTTTACATACCTTTGAATCTTTGGGCTTTCAAATGGGTCTTCTTATATGCCGTGATATGTGGCATGACGAAGCCATTGTTTCCTACGTGAAAAAAGGAATTCAATGTTTGATTGTTCCATCTAACATCCCGCTTCGGAATATTGACGAAACCGGACCTGAAATCCATTCTTTTGTAAAGAGAATGTTATGTGGATATGCAGAGAGAAACTCAATATACACGATATATGTCAATCGTGTTGGATTTGAAGAAGGAACTTGTTTTTATGGGGGGAGCATGGTTGTCGATCCTTTTGGGCAAATAGCAGGAGAATCTCCTTTTTTAAATGAGTCTCTTCAATGTGTAGACTTAGAACTGTCATCAATACATAGAAAGAGAAAATCTCTTCATCTTCATCGAGATCGAAAAGATGGAATTGTGCTAGAAGCATTTCAAGGAGAATAAGTATGAATCAAATTCCACAAGCTATACAACTCCAACCCGATGATACCCCATTTTTCTATCAAGATATTGAATTTCTAGAGAATGTCTTGATACAATTCATCCAATCTGAGATGCACAAGTATGGTTTTACAGACGCAGTCATTGCTCTTTCAGGAGGTTTGGATTCGACAGTTGTAACGTATTTAACGATAAAAGCGTTGGGAAAAGAACATGTACATTTGTTGTATATGCCATATGGTACCAATTCAATAAGTCTAGACCATATCCAGCTAATTGCCACAGATTTAAATATTCAGGTAGAAACTTGGGATATCAAAGAAGTAGCCGATGAGATATTTTTAGAAAGAGATATACAACAACCTCTGCGTCGAGGTAATGTTTTGGCTCGATTACGTATGGTGAATCTTTTTGATGCAAGTGCCAGAGAGAAAGCTTTGGTGATTGGTACATCCAATAAAACAGAAATCCTGATTGGATATACTACCTGGTATGGGGATGGAGCAGCAGGAATTCTACCTATTGGTGATCTATTCAAAACACAAGTGCGAAATTTGGGAAAGCATCTTAAAATTCCGACAGAAATAGTACAAAAACCCCCATCAGCAGAGTTATGGCCAGGACAAACTGATGAATCAGAAATCGGTATACCCTATGAAATTTTAGATCGAATCCTGTATTGTTGGGTAGATCAGAGATTCTCAGAAAAAGAGATTTGCGAGATGGGTTTTGCAGAAGAAATTGTCCATCGGGTGATTAAAATGTGCTACCGATGCTTGTACAAACAAAGGATACCGATTATACCAAAAGTATCTTCTCGAACAGTTGGTCTTGATTACCTATATATAAAAGAAACTGGAAATATTACCCCATAAGATATGTTAATCCAATTTCAGGATGTACCAATGCAATGAGCTATTATTCCATTAGTAGAATTCAAATGTACAATTCATGTCCAAGAAAATACAAATATCGTTACATTGATCGAATTATTCCACCAAAAGGAGAAGTGCATCTGAATGCCTTAGTGGGGACATGCGTACACAAAACGTTGGAAAACATTTATCGCGATTCCATGAATGCAAAAAAATGGCCAACATTTTCAGATATTGAGCAGCTTTACGAGCAAGTCTGGCAGATACAAAACCATGAAAATATTGTCATTGTACTTCTTTCACAAGATCCTGAAGAATATAAACAAGAAGGACTCACGATTTTAAGAGAATACTACGAAAAAGAGCTGATAGAGATTCCGAAAGATAAAACAATTGCAGTAGAGAAACCATTCTTTGTAACTCTTGGTGAGTACAAATTAAAAGCGATCATTGACAGGATAGATTACAGACAGGGAGATACCTTTATTATCCATGACTACAAAACATCAACCCATTTTCCTCAAAAAAGAAACCTGGAGGTGGATCTCCAGCTACCTTTGTATCAAATAGCTGTGGAAGAAACATACCCAGATGTGAAAGAAATCTTACTCACCTGGCACTTTCTACGCTTCAATAAATCTGTTACCTTAACAAAATCAGAATGTGACATTGAGCAGATCAAGCTAGAAATTGAAGATAGTATACGAAGAATCGAATTGGATCGAGATTTTTTACCATTGGAGACTCCTTTGTGCGAATATTGCCCATACCAGGATGTTTGTCCTGCTCATCGCCATGGTGATATTCTTGCTTCAATGGAAAAGCAAACAGAAGACGAAGGATATCAGTCCGTGCAGAAACTAGAAGATATTTCGTATCAAATCAAAAAACATAACTATGAAATTAAAAAACTGGAAGAAGAAAAAAAGGAATGGGAAGATATCGCAAAAAAATATGCTTTTGAAAATGATTGTTCAACCTTAGTAGGAGAAAACCATACGCTCACGATTGAGAAAAAGAATGAGCTTGCTTTCCCTGATTCAAAAGATCCTGCTCGCATATCTTTAGAATCGTTCCTGAAAGAAAACCAATTGTGGGACAGAGTGTCCAATTTATATGCACCCAAGATAAAAAACCTTGTTTCAGACTCTTCCATAGAGAAAGAAATACGCGATGAACTCATGGGGTATTCTTATTTGAAAGAAAAAATCACTTTTCGACTCAAAACAAAAAAAGATGAAAACGCTATATTTATGTTACACTAGTAAGATCAAAATTAAGTTGGGAGATGAATATCTATGAAACAGAATTTAATTGCTTTGTTGGTTGTTCTCGTGGTACTTGCAGGCGGGATATTTTTCATTGTTCGATATGAGGGAATATCTGTAAGTACGCCTGATGTACCAAAAGAAGAAACTGAAACATCGCAAAATGTTACCAATAAAGATCCAAAAAACTATTCCCCAGATGATGTCAGTCCACCTGAAACTATTGTATGCACAATAGGGGACGATTTATATAGCTTTACTATGGACGATTTTATTGGAGAAATGTATCGGGTAATGCCTCAAGATTTTGAGCAAACCATGAGCCAGCTGTCTGCTCCTGATCAAAAAATTCAACGTAAACAGCTTGAGGAAGATGTTATGAATTTTCTCATTGAAACAGGCTATGTAACGTTGTATTTTCAGGATAGTGGTTTAGAAATTACCGAAGAAGAAATAAACAGTGAAATTGAATCTACAAAAGCAAATATCCGACAACAAAGCGGAAAAGATGATTTTGATGCCGATCAATATCTAACGCAACTAGGTGTCACTGAAGAAATGATTCGTGAGGATATGTATAACCAAATCATGTTCAGAAAAGTATTTTCCCCAATGATGGACAACGTTACGGTAACAGATCAAGAAGTGCAACAATACTACAATGATAATACATCCACCTTCGCACTACCTGATCAAGTGAATATTGATGTCATTCTTACATATGACGAAAAAGAAGTTCAGGAAATTATCAAGAAATATCAGAGTGGTGAAGATTTCAATGCTTTAGCAGAAGAATATGTAAAAGATCCTCAAATTCAAAAAAATCGAGGAGTTGTAGGATGGGTTGCAGAGAAAGATCTTCCCCAAGAAATGAGCCGACATATCTTTAACGACGAAGAATACGGCGACAGTGATATTGTCTTTTTCAAAATGGAGACAGTGCACTATATTGTTCGAAAAAAAGATTTTCGAGAAGCTCATACACAACCTTTTGATGAAATTAAAGAAAAAGTACGCAATCTTGTTTTAGACCAAAAAAAGGAACAAGTGTATAAAGACTTTATTGAAGAACAAAAGAAACGCTATGGAGAGCCCGTAATAAATCCTTCACTGGTGTTTCCCTCAGATGTTGTAACTTCCGATGTAGCACCAAATACTCTTCCTGGTATGGAAGGTATGGTCGATCAGTTCATGGAAGAACAGAAAAAACAACAACAAGAACCTTAGGATTTATTGTTCGATCTGGATAGATATTGATTTCTCTTTTCTACCCAGAATTTTTTGTGACATGTATAGATAATTTGATCTGGAATACATCGTCCTATCAGGTGAAGAAATTTCGTTTGCCCACCAGGTAGGACGATTCTTTTTTTCCTTTTTAATCCTTCTATTGATTGTATTGCAACAAAACTGGATGATACATAGAAACGTCTTAATCGACTAGGAATAGGCAGATTTGCATTTACATCAAAGGATGTATTCGTTGCTCCTGGCAAGCAGCAAGTAACAACAACATTCTTGTCTTTGAGCTCGTAATGTAAATAGCGAGAATACTGCATGATATAGCTTTTTACTGCGCTGTATGTCAGCGTAGATGCAGCTGGGGTTGTTGCACATATCGAAGAGATGTTGAGTATGTATCCTTCTTTTTGCATGACCATATGCCGGGAGAATAGGCTGGATAAGACAGTGATAGTAGCTGTCTGCAAAACAATCATACTCTCTAATGTTTGTGGATCTGAAAACTCACGTTCTGTCGCCATACCAAAACCTGCATTATTCACCAATATGTCGACCTGAATGTTTTGAGATTGGCAGTACTCATATAAGTGCAGTGCAGAGCTAGATTTCGATAAATCAAACGGTATCACGTGAATTGTTACTGCATAGCACTTGGATAGTTTTTTTTGAAGCTTGGTGAGTTTTTCTTGATTTCTGCTTACTAAAACAAGGTGAGTTCCTTGAGCGGCAAATTCAGTTGCAATAGCTTCACCAATTCCACTAGATGCACCCGTGATCAAAGCTGTTTTGTTTTTAAAGCTTGTTTTTTTCATAGTGTAAGTAAAAAAAAAGACCAGGTCCTTTGAGAACCTGGTCTTTTTTTTGAGTTTGGAATCGTTATTTCTTCCAATACCACCAAGGGGTGTTCCATGTAATTGGAGAGCTAGTACCGGTGGGTTGGAAATTGGCAATATTTTTATGTCGAGAACTGATATCAACTCTATAGAAGAGAGGGAGAGAAGGGAGGTCTCGAGTTAGGTGTTCTTGTACAATACGAAGGTTGTTGTAAATCTCTTGCTTGTCTAGCATTTGCAGGACGGCAGAGGTTAATCTGTCTACTTCTTCATTGCTGTAGGCCGTATAGTTCTGTCCGCTCCAAGTATTCTTTTCAGTGGGAATTTGAGCTGAGTTTACAATGGAATATAGGTTGGATGTTGGGCCCATTACCCATGCATACATTGCACCACTTGGTCCGGAGAATTTTCTTTCTCGCAAGGTGGCAGTGAAGAAACTGGTTGCCTGTTCATTTTTCATATCAACGTTGATTTTTAAGTTTTCTTCCCAACCAGAGCTGATAACGGCTTGTACTTGTTCTCTGGCTTTGTTGCCTGAAGTAGTCATGTAGGTGATGGTGAATTGTTCACCAGCAGCATTAACCATTTTGGCGTTGTCGCCTTCACCTTCAATATTCCAGCCAGCTTCAGAGAATAACTGAATGGCTTTTTCTACATCGTAATCCCACTTTGTAATGGTTTCATCGTCAAAAGCAGGATGCTTTGGAGGAAGCCATGCATGTGCTACGGGTTGTTGACCTTCGAAGAATTGATCCGTGATCAACTGTCTGTCGATACCGCACAATAGAGCTTGACGAACTCTTGGATCAGACAAATACTCATTGTCGCAGTTTAAGTCAATGTGTTCCCAAGTTAAAGATGGGGTGAACACAGGAATTTGATCGGTAGCCTGTTTTTCTAATTGCTTGGCCTGGTCAAAGGTTAAACCGGTTAAGGTCATATTGACTTGTCCGGCAATAGCAGCTGCAAGAAGGGTGTCTGTATTTTCAATGGTACGGAATACTACGTTGTCAATCAAAGGTTTTCCATACATGTAGTGTTCGTTGGGTTCTAGAATAATTGTTTGTCCGCGTTCCCAGCTTTTTACCTTGTATGGACCAGCATGCATAGGATTTTTACCGTATGGATTTTCTGTATCGCCCTGGGTTGCTGCAACGATGAAATCAGCATCGTCTTTGCATTTTTGAGAAACGTAGGCTTCGTTTTCTTGGGTGGCTTGATCATCCATGTCATAGTCGTAGTATAACTTGTCATTAATGTTGTAAGGTTCTAGTACATAGTCAAACTTTTCTTCAAACCAATGAGCTGGCATTACACCAATGCCTGAGTTGGCATACAAATATGGAGTATTCCATGTAACTTGGACAGTATAGTCGTCTATTGCCACCATGTCGTCAATCCAAAAATCCATTTCATTATGGATGACGGGAGCAGCGGGATGGTTGTAGAAAAAGAAGGAGAAAAGAGCGTCTTTGGATGTTATTTCAACACCATCTGACCACTTTAATCCTTTGTGTAGATGATACGTGACTACCATTTTGTCAATCTCGCCATTTTCGTTGTAGAAGATTTCCCAGTCACCATTTTCTTGTGTAGGCATTTTTTTGATCATTACAGGAAATCGACCCCAGAATTCATCAAAGCCACCTGTGGAGCTTTCATACAACAACGATGTGATTTGTGTCATGGCACTCATTTGATCCAACCCACTGAAAAGTGTTGTTGGTTCTTGGGCTTGACCAATCGTTAAGTTACCACCTCGAACGGGTGGGTTTAATAACATGTACAGACTGAAGCAGGCTTCGGAAACAAGCATTGGATATTCTGGTCGGATGTATCGGAAATCATCACCAGCTAACCATCTGTAATACATCAATTGATGGTCGGGGAGGATACAAACGCTCAATGCGCCTGCTACTTCGTCGCCCATTGCAAGGGTTTCGTCCCAGCCATCTTGTGCAGGAATGAGTGGTTCTACAATGGAAGCAGCCTGTGCTTTGGCTTCTTCACCTTTGGCGTTGATGAGCCAAACCGATGCATCTCCGCGAAGTAGTTCATCATCGGGCATGAAGGTATCGTTTTGCTCAATAATGCCATTTTGAGCAGCTGTGGAAATTGCTTCAAAATAGGGATGATCTTCTGGAACATCACCGAAGCTATATCCTGTGTCTGCTTCTAATTGTAAAGCTTTCACGATCCAACTAATAAATTGTCCTCTTGTAATTGGTTTCGCTGGATTTTCAAGTTCTGTACTACTAACAACACCAATAGTTTGCATATTGGTCATTGGTTCTTCTGTGTATCCGTAGTACTCCGGTTTTTGTTTTTCTGGTAATTGACTCCAATCATAGGAAGAAACAACTTCGTGGTCAGAAGGTGTTCCATTGTCGGATGTTTTCTTACCGCAACCAATTAAAACTGAAGAGGAAAGAGTAACAACTAGCAAAGAAATAAGAGCTATATGTTTTCTCACTTCTACCCCCTAGGCAAAAAATAGATTTTCTTACCTTATTATACGATAAAAATGAGATTTATGAAGGAAAACCAGGGTGTACTTTGTTAATCTTCTTTTTGGATGGAGGTAATTTTCCACCCAGACCCAACACGCTCAAGTTGACAACTGTATTGATTTCCTTGGTCTGTGCTAACAATGAATTGTGAGGTAGTAGGCTGAGAAATATCAGTTTGAGAAACATTCCACTTTTGTCCCATGGGATTTTGGATGAAAGAAACAAGATAGATATTCGAGGAAGTCAAAGGTTCTGCTATAAGGTGCTCTACCTGATCCAATTGATTGGTACTGCAATAGTATACGAAATCTACCAATGTAGAATATCCAGTGTTTTCAACTTCTTGCTGATGGAGGTAGTAGAAGTTGCTGGAGGAATCAAACCGCCAAGTGTCAATAAATGTCCTGTAAAAAGAGTTCATCCCTTCTTTAAATAAGTGATTTCGGAGATCGGTATTATCCAATGATGTACCTGAGGTTACGAACTCATTTAGGCTAGGAGAAATACTGATGGTTCCTTGATTGGCTTTCCATTTTTGATAATGAGGATGCCAGAGAATTGCCCATTGGTCATTTTTCTCTTCGTATTGCATGAGGAAAACCATAGGATTTTCTGTGTATAGAAAAATAAACTGCTGTTTAGAAATATCCTTTAAAAAAATTTGACCAATTCTACTTTGTTCATTTAAAGGCCAGGATGGATCAAGTAGATTGGATATGCGCTGCATTTTACTCTTCGATTCTTTGCCCCAAATAATAGCATGGTGTAATAGTCCATTATCAATTCCGTTTGTGAAGTAGAATTCAGGTTGAATATCGCTAAAATCGACAACTTTGAAGGGTAGGGAAGTGTGATGCTGAAATGACCGAATATGAATATGCAATTCGCAATTTTGATTTGGATAAATGCTAGTCGTGACTTTAAGAACATTATCTCCATCAGGAAGCCTTTGAATGTGTTTTTGTAAGTAAAGATAGGATAAGTTTGCTTGGAACTCTGTCTGAATGGTTTGATATTCAAGTCTGGAAACAAAGGCATCCAAAGGAATTTTTGAAGTTCTTTTTCCAGGTGATTGGTACTGAAACACAGAATCAAGGTATAGCTGTATCTGCGATAGCAACTGATGAGTTTCTTCTACGTTACTCATCTGTAGATATATCTCGGCTAAACAAAGCTCTGCCTGGCATAAAAGGTTTGTCTCTTCTACCGAGATTAGTTTTCTTTCTTGCAGTTTTAAGTGCAGTTCTTCAAATACTTTTTTTGCACGATTCACTTCTCCAAGCTTCAAGAGAATCTTACCATGCAAGTACAGATAATCGTAGGACAGAGGAAAAGATGTGCTGTGTTTGTTTGTTTGAATACCTTTTAAGCAGGCTTCAAGTGATTCTTTGTATTGCTGAGAATAGAACAGTGAAAAGCTATAATAGTACCAATACATTGTCTGATTTGGATGTTGATTTACTAGTGGTTCATAATATCGGACAATGGAAGAGAAAAAAGAGGGGTAATATTCATTTAAGGGTACCGGTTCAAGAGTTGATTGTGTTATTGTAGTAACATTGGTGAATTGCAGAACATCGACAGAATAAGCATTTTCAAATTCTTTCTTCCAAATGATCATTTCAATTTTGTCACGAAAACCAGTTTGTTCTTGTAGCCCTACTAGATTGCGGATCTCAAAATTGGAATATGCAGTTGAAAAGCTTTTCAATGTCGTAAAAGAGGGAACGTCTGAAAAATAATAAACATCAAGTCCTTTTTCAAAATTGGTACCACTGCTCCATCCAATGATGATTTCAGGAATGGAGTCATTGGTTATGTCCTGCAGTGAACAATAGTCAATTCCTTGCGCAAAGCTACTGCATTGCCAAACGATTCTCCAGTTTTCTAAAAACTTTTTGATGATCATTACTTGAACAGAGTTCTGTTCCAAACCACTTTGTGAAAAACTAGTAGCAAAAAGGATTTCATCACAGTGGTTACCATCGATATCGTATTGTTGATAAAGTGAAGTTTTTGTTTGATTTGGTAGGGAAAGAATTGTAGCATTCAGCGGGAGAACTGATTGAATAATTTCCAGAATCGGATCTTGTACAGCAGGGCTCATAATCATTTCTGATGGTGGGGGAAATAGTGTACAGCCAAGAAAGTGAAGAGGGATCACAATTCCTAATAGGAGGATAAATACCCTTTTCGAAGTACTTGTAGTTCTATACATTGTATTGCTCCAAAGGAAATAGGAGACATATCTTAGCTCCTTGGGGCTGAATGTTTTCAACAATCAGTCGTCCACCATGAAGTGACATGATGTTGTCACAGATGGCCAAGCCCATACCAGAACCTTGTTTTTTATTGGATCCTTGGTAAAACTTCAGCTTTACAAATGGTAGGTCTTTTGATGGAAAACCTGGTCCTGAATCAGATATACACACATGAAGATGATGTCCAACAGTCTTCATTTGGACTGCGATTTCTGAACCTTCACCAGAGTATTTAACTGCATTGTCTAAAACATTATCGAATGCTCGTTTAACATAGAACGGATCAACCGAAACAATCACTGGATGGTTTGGTATTTTTTTCCGTAGCCTCATTTGTTGCTGTTTGATTGAAGGCTGGATAAAGAGAATGGAATCTTCAAGAATTTTACGAATATCTGTTTTTACTGTTTTGATTTGCTGGGTTTGAGGATTGAGTTTAGAGAAATCAAGTAATCGATTCACCATTTCCGATAAACGATCGCATTCTTTTTCAATAATGTCAATTCCCTGCTGAAGTTCAGATAGTTTTAATTGACTTGTTTCTTTTAATGTGATCGCCCATCCTTTGATGGAAGTAAGAGGAGTTCTTAAATCATGAGACATAGACGAGATGAAACTATTTTTGATTTCTTCTCGATCTTGGATTTCTTTAACCATTTGGTTGAAGGTCTTTCCTAATTGACCAATTTCGTCTTGTCGATTTTCTGAAATCCTAACAGTGTAGTCACCATTACTCATTTTACGGGATGCATGTGTAATTTTACTGATGGGAGCGGATAGACTTTTTGATATGTGGATTCCAACGAGGATGCTCACAAAAATGGCGAAAAGACCTAAAATAACTAAAAATAAAGAAATTTGCAGCATACTATAGCGTACCTTGCTTAAAGATGTAATAAACCTGGCATAACCAATAAACTCATCGCTGGCATACAGTGGAATCGTAACACCGAGGATGGGTTCATTTTCTTGTAGAGTATGACTCTGCCAAACAATGTAGGATTGTGAACGAATTGAGGAAATGTTATTGATATGCAACGGAATAACATTTGGTGTAGCCAAGGTGTCTGCTAGTATGTTTCCGTTGGATTCAAACAATTGTACTTGGGTATTAAAGTTTGAAGAAAAATTTTTTAATATGGTCTGTCTTTGCGTAAAAATATTTGGATTTTCTAAATATTCATGAAAAAACATAGAAGATAGCAATGCTTGATTTTTAACAATGTTAGTTACACTGTTTTTATAGTAGTAATGAATGGTTACAATTAACGTGCTTAGAAAAAAACCGATACTTAAACAAACTACAATCGTATACCCAACAATTAATCTTGATCGAATGCTACGAAATTGAAATCGGACCATTACCTACGCCAGCGATAACCTACACCCCATACTGTTTCAATGAAGTCGGGTTTAGCAGGATTATTCTCAATTTTACCTCGAAGTCTTCGTATGTATACATCTATCGTTTTTTGCTCCGTTACTACATCATGCCATACTCGATCCATGATCTCATCTCGAGTAATAGCTACTCCAGGATTTTCCATCAGTAGACTTAGAAGCCGGAATTCACGTTGAGTAAGGTCAAGTTGAACCCCCATTTTAAAAGCTTCTCTTGTGCGTAGATTAATGGAAAGTCCATGCGATTGCATAAAACCCGAATGATAACATTCGGTGTTCTCAAAACGTTTTAAAATTGCATTGATGCGTGCAATCAACTCAATTGGATTAAAAGGTTTCACGACGTAGTCATCACTTCCGCTTTGAAATCCATGAATTTTGTCTTGATCTTGACCTTTCGCTGTCAGCATGATGATTGGAACTTTATCATTTATCTTCCGAATGGCTTCACAAGTTTCGTATCCATTTTTGCCAGGAAGCATAACATCAAGAAGGATAAGATCGATAAACTCGTTTTTAACGATATCCAGGCCTTCTTCTCCAGAAGTTGCCTCAACCACTTCAAAATCATTTCTCCTTAGGTTAATGGCAATAAAAGTACGAATTGGTGACTCATCTTCGATTACTAAAATTTTTCTTTGAATTGACATATTTTTCATCCTCTGTTACATAATTCGATTGAACTTGTTTGCTGCTTTTATTATACTACTCCAAAAAATGGATAAGAAAAATATTGTTTTTAATTTTAAGAATATTGAGTTGAAGCACCGGGATCGGATACTTGGAGTTTTACCATTAATCCGCATTCAACCGAAATGTTTGCGGTATTACCATGAAGCTTTCACACACCGATCTTTTAAAGCTGAAAATGATTGGCCATACCAAGATAACGAGCGATTGGAATTTGTAGGTGATTCTATCTTGCAAAGCAGCGTATCTTTGTTTTTAGCCAATCAATACTTTCATTCCACCCAAGGAGAATTAACTGTTTTACGAGCTGCATGTGTAAGATCGGAAACTCTTACATCTATCACGATGAAATATCGCCTATACCGTGCTTTTTTAATGTCAAAAGGTGAAAAGTATATTTCCGAAAGATTTTGCAGACAGTATTTTGATCCAACCCCTAATGCCACGCGATATGAACCCTACTGTGGACTTTTTGAAGCATTAGTAGCTGCTTACTATTATGATTGCGGTCCAAGTATTGTATCAAAATGGCTACAGGGGATCTTTACTGACATTATGCAAATTGTGATGTCCGAAAAATATGTGAAAGATCCAAAAACTCGTCTTCAGGAAATTACTAGAAAGATTTATGGAGAAGAGCCTAGCTATCAGACAAATTTATCTGAAGATAGTCCCAAGAGCGGATTCTTTACTAAAGTGTTTGTCAAAAAGCAATATTTGGGCTGCGGTTGTGGGAGGACAAAAAAAGAATCCCAAAAATCCGCAGCCCAAAACGTTTTACAAAAAAAAGAATGGGTTACTTTGCTTCAATAAGTGCGTCAGGACTTAGAATAAAGCTTTGATTGGAAGGTAGCATGATGATTTTTATATCATCCGCTAGTTTTTCAATCATTGTATATTGAAGGATCTCAGGGCTTAACGATTCTGATATGAGTCGATTTGCCTCAGCTTCACCTTGAGCACGAGTGATCTGTTGTTCCGCTTTATACTTTTCTTGCTTCACAATTTCTTGTTCTTCTAGTGCTTTTTGTGTAGCAATTTGTTTCATTTCAATGGATTGTTCAAACTCGGCACTAAAATAGATATCTTCAAGAAGAACATCCACCACTTCGATCGAATAACTTTCCAAATCGCTTTTCAATCGTTCACGGATGGAAACCCGAAGAGCCTCTCTGTTTGGGGCAATATCCACAGCTTTGTATTTTACGGTTTCATCTTTTACTATTTGAGGAATTTTCGGGAATATGATCACATCAAAGTAGCGAGGACCTATATTTCGATACAAATCTTGGATGATCGTTGGTGAAACTTTAAAATTTAAAGTTAGACTTAACGTTACATTCTGGGTTTCTAACGAAAAGCATTCTAGGTTAGAAAATGTGTGTTTCTGTATACGAATATCTGCCAGCTTCATTTCATTCCAGGGTGGAATCATCTGAAGACCCTCTGGTTTTTGATCTACAATGCTCCCAAACTGATAAATAATGCCTACATTACCCGTGGGTACAATTTTCATTGAAGACCACAATGACACAATGACGAGAAGAAGAATAACAATCCATGGGGTAGACCTTTGATAGGATTGTACGACTCTACTTTTTTTATTGTACATCAAAGACCCGATGAAAACAGCGATTAAAACAATGGTTAAACCAATAAAAGTCATATTGAATCTCCTTTATTGCTGAATATAGTGTGTGATTAATTGAAAAGTATTCCAGAGACCCTCCTGATGAGTTCTTTCATACCCATGAGACGAGGATACTCCTGGTCCTATTAAACCATGTTTAACAAGATAGCCTGCACGAAGAGTTGTTTCAACATCAGATCCATAATACGGAAAAACATCTGCAGCATAGTCGAGATGGTTTTTTTTTGCAAGCTGAATCAATTTGTTAGTAACATCATAATCATACGGTCCACCACTATCTTTTACACAGATGGATACTTTTTCTTCGCTACCCATTAAATCGGACCCTATTGCGCCCATATCTACTGCGATCATTTCTTCTGTATCTACGGGTACGCCCGAAGAACCTCCATGTCCAACTTCTTCATAAGTAGTGAAGTAGAAGTGGATTTTCTGACGAACTTTATCAGGATTCTCTTGGATCCATTTTGCAACAGCTAGCAATAATACTGATCCAGCTTTGTCGTCAAGATGTCTGCTTTTAATATAGCCTGTATTTGTAATGGTGAAACGTGGATCAAAGGAAACAAAGTTACCAACTTCAATGCCCTTTTCAAGAGTATCTTGTTTGGAGTGCACCTTTTCATCAATGACTACTTCAATTTCTTCTTCATTTTTTTCTTTGGAGATATTTCTGGATGTATGAACGGAGGATTCATTATACTGCATTGTGCCAGATATTGTTTTTCCTTCATGTGTATGTATCAAACAGTTTTCACCTGATACCGTGTTTTCTGCCCAACCTCCAATTTTACTAATACGGAGCCTGCCATTGGATTTAATGGATCGAACAATACCACCTAAAGTATCTAAATGTGCTGCTAAAGTAAGGACAGGACCTTTTGTATTTATGGAACAAAGGATCCCATTCTTACAGTTTTTTATTGGAGAATACCCGAGTTGTGTTAGGATTTCAAATACATGGTTAGAAATGTGATGTGTAAAGCCTGATGGACTGGGAATATTACACAGGTTTTTTAATGTTTTGGTCATCCATTGGATATATTCTTCGGATTGATTCATGTGGCCTCCCATAATTGGTATGTTTGTATCATACCAGAAAAAGCAGAGAACATAAATCATAGCGGCAGGAACTTCTGCAAAAAAAAAGGAATATGGTATACTGAATACCACCTTGAGCACGAAAGGCAATTACTGACTATGTCAGAGGAAAGTCCGGGCTCCATAGAGCAGGGTGCTAACTAACGGTTAGTGGGGGTGACCCTAAGGAAAGTGCAACAGAAAATACACGGCCTGTTATCAGGTAAAGTTGAAATGGCGAGGTAAGAGCTCACCAGCAATCGGGTGACCGATTGGCTTTGTAAACCCCACCTGGAGCAAGACCAATAACAAACGCTTGTAGGTTGCTCGCCGAGTTTGTAGGTGTGTCGCTTAGATAGATGATTGCCATCCATCATTGGATACAGAACCTGGCTTAATGACTGCTCAAGGTGGAATAATGTGAGAATATGATTATACACCATATACCAGTTTTTAGAGATTCGATTGTTCAACTATTGCAATTGCAGCATGACACTATCTTTTTCGATTGTACATGCGGGGAGGGTGGTCATGCAAGTATTGTGCTACCCTGCATCCCAAATGGTCATTATTATGGCTTCGACCGAGATGCTGATGCCCTATCTGTTGCTCATCAACGGTTGTCGAAAATAGCTTCGAACTTTACATTGATTCCAAATAATTATGCGGATATCCCAGATCTGATTCAATCTAAAACAATACCACATCCAACTGTTTTGTTTGCTGATCTAGGTCTTTCTATGTTTCAGCTGAAAACAATAAAGCGCGGATTCAGTTTTTTATCAGAAGATCCTTTGCTAATGAGGTTTGACTCTGATCAATCCCAATACAATGCTTTCGACATTGTAAACCACTACCCCGAAAAAAAATTAGCCGACATGATTTATGAATATGGGGAAGAAAGAGCTTCCAGGAAAATTGCATACTTCATTGTTCGAGCCCGTCAAAAAAAACCAATTGAAACCTGTTCAGAGCTTGCTTCGATTGTAGCAAAAGCGAAAGGATATCGACATCATGGACGTTCTACTCACCCCGCAACACAAACATTTCAAGCTCTTCGAATTGAAACCAACCAAGAAATGGTTCATTTAGAGAATCTTTTAAATCAATTACCTTTTATTATGTTGTCTAAAGGTCTTGTTGCCATCATTTCATATCATTCTATCGAAGATCGAAAAGTAAAATTCTTTTTTCGGGATTCTCCTGATTTTGAGAAATGGAATAAAAAAGTGATTAAACCATCAGATGATGAAATTGAAATCAATCCAGCAGCTAGAAGTGCTAAATTGCGCATAGGTATTCGGAATGAACACAGCTCTTCGTAGTTTAATGATCATGATTCTATGTTTGATGTTTGTAGGTATTACACAAACCCTCATTTGGATGGTAGATAAAAAAATTGAGTTAGTCACCTTCCAAAATCAAGAGTTACGGGTTCAAATGAGTGATTTACAAAAAGAATACGAGAATGTCGTCAATGTTAACTATGTAATTGAAGAAGCAATGAACCGCGAAACTTTACAAATGATCAAGCTTCCAAAAAATCAGCAAGTGGAGGTGATTAGCATTGACTTTTCGGAGTAAAAGAAAAAAATACCGTATAATAAGCATACAGTTTTTTGGATTCATAATGTTTCTCCTTCTCTTATTTGTTTGTGGTTGTCTTTTTTGGAGAGGATTTTTTGACCAGCGAGTAGCTGCGCTGAAAACGTATCGGTCTAGTACTCCAGATACGATATTGGCGATGAGAGGGAAAATTCTTGATCGAAATGGAAAAATATTAGCACAAAGCAAAGAAGCATACACCCTTCAATGTAACGTTCATCAAATGGAAAATCCTGAATTGTTCATGAACCAGATTGCACCTATTTTGAACATGGATGAGCAAGAATTAATGAAACAATACAATGAATTGACGAAAGACCCTAATACGATGTGTGTTGATATAGCTAGAAAGTTATCTGAAAGCCAGAAAGAACGAATACAAAAATTGGTGAAAGATACACAAATTTGTAATTACGAATTTGAAGATGATCAAATGCGAGAATATCCCAAACGTTATACTGCTGCTCCTCTAATTGGTTTTGTTGGCTTGGATAACGTTGGGCTCAGTGGTATTGAATACGCATATAATGAATTGTTATCGGGAATTCCAGGGAATAAAATTTACAACCGAACTTTTAGTGGCAACAAGGTACCCGGTTCAGAAGAAATACTACAAGTTCCGGATCATGGTAAAAATCTTGTTTTAACGATTGATGAGAAAGTTCAGTCGAAAGTTGAATCAATCTTACAGCTTCATGTTGAAAAGTCCAATGCAAAAGGTGGTGTAGCAATCGTAATGAATCCGCAAAATGGAGAAATGATTGCAATGGCATCTTACCCCACTTTTGATCTGAATGATGGACAAAAGTACATTCAGGATGTGCAGTACTCAAACCGGGCATTAGCGATGAATTATGAACCAGGTTCTGTTTTTAAATCCATCACCGCTTCTGCTGCTCTCGATTTAGGATTTATTACACCCGAAGATTCATATACCTGCGAAGGACAAATTTGGATAGAGAACAAGCCCATTCAATGTATCATTCCTCATGGAGCTCAACAATTAGCAAAATATGTCAGGAATTCCTGCAACTGTGTTTTTGCACAGATCGGACAAAAAATGGGTATTCATTTACTTGATTTTGTTGAAAGGTTTTATTTTGGCTCTTCTTTACCCATTGAACTTACAGAACAAGGCACGGGCATTTTACCCAGTAGAGATTGGTATTCAGATCTTGAAGCAGCAAACATTTCTTTTGGTACTTCAATATCTGTCACTCCTATTCAGATGATTAGTGCATATGCAGCTATTATCAATGGTGGAAATTACTACAAACCACTTTTGGTGAAAGAAATTCAAGACTATACTGGAAAGCCGATTCAAACTTTCGAGAAGCAAATTCTAAAAAAAGTGATTTCAGAAGAAACATCCTCAGAAATGATTACGGTTTTGCAGAATGTAGTGCAAGATCCCTATGGATGTACCCAAGCCAAAATCCCAGGAGTTCCGATTGGTGGGAAAACAGGCACAGCAAAGAAAAGTGTCGACGGTCGATATCAGGATGATCAGTTGATTTGTTCTTTTGTTGGTTTTTTCCCTACGGACAATCCTCAATATCTGATTTTAGTTTCCATCGATGAACCTTCTCCGAGTTACAATGCATACGGTTCAACAATTGCTGCACCTGCATTCAGAGATATTGCACAGTGGATTCTTCGTATTGAGGATCAATCCAATGCTTTTGAGTAGTCTTGACGCAATACTTCTTTCGAATCAAAAAAGGGTGCAAAAAGATTGTGTTATCCACGATATTCAAAATGACTCCAGAAGCATAAAACCTGGTGATGTTTTTGTTGCTATAACAGGGACCGAACAAGATGGTCATCATTTTATCACTCAAGCTCTTCAAAATGGAGCGATCGGAGTAGTTGTATCTGATCAATACGATGTTACCTTATTACCCGATACAATCTCCTATTGGTGCGTTTCTTCTACCCCCCAGGCCTGGAGCTTGCTTGCCCAAGCCTGGTTCGACAATCCTGCTCAATCATTAAAGATGATTGCCATAACAGGCACTTCTGGGAAAACAACCTGCGCTCATATTTTGTATAAAATGTTACAAAGTTTAGGGCAAAAGGCAGTCTTGATAGGAACGGGTGGCATCTATATCAACAATCGGGAAATGAACTATACAATGAAAGGTGCAGTTACTACTCCTGATCCAAAAGAACTACACTATATTCTTTCTCAAGGGGTAAAAGAAAAATGCCAATATGCTGTACTTGAGGCTAGTTCTCACGGTTTATCACAAGAACGCCTATTTGGGATACTGTTTGATGCAGTTGTCTTGACATCTTTATCACCTTGTCATCACACTGGTTATCACAAAACTCTCTCTGCTTATATTCAAGCGAAAGAAAAAATCTTCCGCATGACCAACAAAAATGCAGTCACTGTTGTTAACAAAGATGCAGAGCTTTTTGATCAAATGCAACTTCCCCCTTCTTCTATGTTAGTTACAATTTCGCAGCAACAAGGTGCCGATTACCTAGTGTATAGAGAGCCACAAAGCGCTGTAAACAATGAAAACCGTTTTCGATTACAAGATCAGCAAAACTCCTATTTATTTCTGACAATGTTGCATGGAGACTTCCAAATGTTCAACCTTAGTGCAGCATTTCTTATTGGGAGACATTTCGATTTTCCAACAAGTTCTCTCCAAAGGGCTTTGCAGAGTATAGATCACATACCAGGGAGATGGCACAAGATTGATACCACTCTACCCCTCACTATTATTGTCGATAAAGCAAATGTACCTATCGCACTAAAACACATCAAACATGAGATTGAATCCATGGATTTCTCGGCATGTATAACGGTATTTGGAAATGTGGGCGGAGGCGAAAAGGATGCTAGGGCAGAACTTGGCCAAATGATATGTTCTTTTTCAGACAAAGTAATCCTTACCCTTGATGATCCCGAAACCGAAGAACCAACAAACGGATTTCGACATTTTATGTCTGCTTTATCTTGTACAGATGCAAAAAAAGTCATTGTTTTAGAAAACCGAGAAAACGCCATTGAATATGCCATAGAGAATGCCCGGGAGAATTCCTTGGTCGCTATTTTGGGTCGGGGAAATCAAAAAGAGTTCTTAGTTCAGGGGCGTGTCGAAGCTTTTGACGATATTGCTACTGCACAATACATTGTAGCCAACAAGGAGAAATATGTTTAGTACTACCATTGAAAAAATAGCCAAGATATGTAGTGGCACTATCATACAATCTACCATACCCGATCAGTCTCCCCTTTTATTGCACTTAGCAATTGATTCTCGCAAAATTCATCCTGGAGACGTTTTTGTCTGTTTGAAGGGACAACGAGTTGATGGCCACGAATACATTCACCAAGCCATAGAAAAAGGTGTTAAAGGACTGATTTGCCAGGAGTCTATACATCTTAATTCGGTACCTTCTGATGTTTTTGTCATACTGGTGAAGAACACTTCGCAAGCTTTACTAGATTTGGCCTCCGAGATAACAAAACTGTATCATTCCATATTGGTAACAGGTTCTGCTGGAAAGACGACTACCAAGCAAATTCTTGGTGCATTGATGCCATTTTCTCATACTACCTTTGGCAATTACAATACCCCTATTGGTCTTCCAGTAGCCTTGACAGATGTTCCACCAGATATTGAATGGCTTGTTTGTGAACTAAGTGCCTCCTACCCCGGAGAAATTGAAACATTGTTACCTTTATTTGATTCTGCACAAGGCGCGATACTGACGGGTATTGGTAACTCACATACTGAATTTTTCTCTTCTAAACAGCAGATATTGGTAGCGAAAGCATTGATATTTAATAAAGTGAGTAACCAAGAAGCTTGCTTTGCAAATGGACACATGGAAGGACTTGAGACTATTCTTAAAAAACACTATCCTTTTGTATCTTTGTACGGATTTCACCCTTCAATGGATATTCCTATTACGATTTCTGAAATAAAGGGTACAGAAACCATTTTTCATTTCACTATGCAATCCAAAGAATATTCTTTTTCTATTCCTTGTTTCGGAAAGCACTATGTTCTGAATGCTGTAGCATCTATTGCAATGGTACTCACATTGTTCCCAAGTACCTCTTTAAAGGATATCCAAGACAGACTGAATCAGTTTGAACCTGGAAAAGGTAGAGGGAAAGTTTTTTCTCTGAATAATAGCTGTTTATGTATTGATGAATCCTACAATGCAAATCCATTATCCATGAAAGCGTCGCTAGAAGCATTCGCGTCTTTATCTGTTTCATCGAAAATACTCATTTTAGGAGATATGCTTGAACTTGGTCATATTGCAGAACAAGAACATATCGAATTAGGTAAAATAGCGAAAAATTGTAACCCAAAGAAAATTTTCTATGTAGGACAATACGGAAATTCCTTTGTAACAGGGTTTTCTGATGCCCAAAAAGTCACTATTTGTACTACTATAAACGAAGCTTATGATCAATTACGATCTTGGATACAGAAAGATACTGCCATACTTGTCAAGGCTTCCAATGGCATTGGTTTGCATACCTTGGTAGATCGATTGATAACAGATACAGAATCATAGGGGAGAATTTTATGAACTGGATACTTGTAATCATTTTTGCGGGTAGTTTTTTGGTAATGGTAGTTTTGATGCCAATCATGATAAAGTTTTTAAAAAAACAACAGATCGGTCAATTTGTTCGAGAGGAAGGTCCAAAAGATCATTTAGCTAAAACTGGCACTCCAACAATGGGAGGAATCCTTTTTATCATTGTAACAGTACTGATTTATGGAGTGGCTATAATAGTGTTAGATGCCGTTTCTCAAAGTTTACTTCCGTTATATCTGCTTCTAGCGTATGCCACTATAGGGTTTTTAGATGATTACCGCAAAACTATACTTCGATCCCCTTATGGATTAAAAGCCAGAGAAGACATTGCCTTGCAGATCCTTTTTTCTATTCCCGTGATAGTCTGGTTTTTCCCGTTTTCAGCATTAACTATTGTCTCATTGAGTTGGGTTTTGTTTGAAGTGTTTTTCATATTAGCAGTTGTAAATTCAGTGAATTTGACGGATGGTATAGATGGACTTTTAACAAGCGTATCCATCCCAATCTTTTTCTTCTACACGGTAGTTTTATGGTCACAAGGACAAACTATTGGCGCAGTATTCACACTTATCATGGCAGGAACGCTGCTTGGTTTTGCAATATTCAATGCGTATCCAGCAAGAGTATTTATGGGAAATGTGGGATCTTTTGCAATTGGTGGAGCTATTGTTTCTCTTGCTATTTTGTCTCAAACGGAGTTATATCTTCTTTTAATCGGATTGTTGTTTGTTTGGGAAGCTTTATCAGTAATGCTTCAGGTGAGTTGGTTTAAATATACTAAGAAAAGATTTGGAGAAGGTAGACGCATTTTTCGAATGTCTCCTTTTCATCATCATTTGGAATTAAAGGGGATGTCAGAAACGCAAATCGTTGTTTTATTTACCAGCGTTGAAATTGTACTATGTGCTCTTGCGGGTGTGATTTATTTTTTATAACTTTTTCGTAAAATGAAGGCAATGAAAAAATCATTGGTTCTTAAAGACAAAAAGATCACTGTATTTGGCCTTAAAAAAAGTGGAAAAGCTGCTATTGAATTGCTAGTATCCAAAGGTGCATCAGTTTTTGCAACAGAGGCTTCTTCTAGCATCGATCCAGAGACAATTATATGGCTTGAATCTATGGGAGTGGATTTTGAACTCGGATTCCATTCTGAAAGGACGTATGAAGATAAAGATCTGATCGTCATTTCTCCCGCTGTTCCTAAGAGAATACCAGTCTTACTCAAAGCAGAAGAAAACCACATACCCATCATTGGAGAAATAGAATTGGCATACCAATTCACAGAATCTCAGTTTGTCGCTATTACGGGGACTTCAGGAAAAAGTACAACCGTCGAACTTACAGGCCATATTCTTCGGTATCATATTGCGCCTGTATATGTATGTGGTAATATTGGTATTCCTATTTCTGAAATTGTTCATAGAACCAATGCAGCTACATTAGTTGTGGAAGTAAGTTCTTTCCAGCTCGAAACAATACAAGAATTTTCACCTCATATCGCTGTGTTTCTGAATTTTTCAGAGGATCACCTTAATCGCTACAATACCATGGAAGAATATTTCGCTGCGAAACTCCGTATTTTTGAAAACCAAACTGAGCAAGATTTCTCCATATTAAATGGGGACCAAGAATGTCTTGCAAATTTAAATACTGGAAAAGCAAAAAAAATGTTGTTTTCTATGAAGAAAAAAATGAATCCGGGCTGTTGGTATAATCACGATACCGATGAGGCAGTTTTATCCGTTGGTTGTAAAGAAATCCGTATATCTCTTGCCAACATGAGATTGAAAGGGATACATAACAAACAAAATGCCATTGTAAGCATTTTGGCATCTTACCTTTTCCTGCGAGACTCGTTTTCTGTTGATTTATGTCAAAAAGCATTACGGACTTTTCAAGGTCTTCCCCATCGATTTGAATGGGTTGGACGATATAATGGGATTGGCTTTATCAATGACTCAAAGTCTACGAAACCCTCTACCACAATTGTTGCAATTCATTGTATGAATGAACCTTTTGTTCTACTTCTTGGAGGAAGTGACAAAGAAAGCGATTTTTATGAGTTAGCCAAGCGAATATCTACTCATCCCTATATAAAAGTTGTTATTGTGTACGGAAAAACAAGAAAGAAAATCCGAGCTGCTTTAGAAGAAGTCGGATTTAAAAATTACAAAGTAACCCCCACGTTTAAAAGTGCCTTTTTCGAAGCACTTAAAAAAACAAAACCAAATGAGTTTATTCTACTTTCTCCAGGATGTGCTAGTTTTGATGAATTTGCCAATTTTGAAGAAAGAGGAAACATGTTTAAAAAAATGATTTGGCGCACATTAAATCAACAATGACCTCTTCAAGCAAATTACATGCAAATATTCTTACCATAACTATATTATTATGTCTAATTGGCTTGCTTATGTCCTTTTCAACAACTTCTATTCACTATTTCAATGATGGAGGACGAGGAAACCCTTTTTTTGGTATGTTGCAACAATTTGCCTATCTCGTTATTGGGTTTTTTATACTCCTTGTCGTGCGAAAAGTATCGCAAGGTATTCTCAAAAAGTTTTCAACTATTTTTTATATCGCTTCTTTGGCACTGCTAGTTTTAGTTCTTGTGTATCATGCCCCAATCACTAACGAGATTGGAGAAGAAGCAAGGCGATGGCTCTATGTTCCTAGTGGTTTTACTGTTCAACCTTCAGAAATCGCAAAAGTATCTATTGTTTTTTACATTGCATCCTACTACTCAGCTTTTAAAAAGAGATTAGTTTTAAAAGACCATTTTAAACCTTTAGTGATGGTTATTGTTGGAGCAGGACTGATTGCCATTGAACCCAATGTATCTGCTGCAGTTGTTTTTGGTGCTATTGGTGTTGTTACCATGATTTTTGGAGGGTTTCCATTAATTTTAGGTTTTTTTGGTTCCATATCTGTTTCTGTCGTCTTTTATTTTGTGATGTCAAAAGTTCCTCGATTACAACGTCGGTTGAGCATTGTTCAAGAGGTTTTTGTTAGTCCTGATGCATACCAAATTCGTCAAGGATTACGTGCCGTAGTCAGGGGTGGTTGGATAGGCCAAGGATATATGAGAAGTTCTCAAAAATTTATCAATTTAGCTTTTTCTTCTACAGATTTCATATTTGCGATCATATGCGAAGAGTTTGGCTTGTTATTCGGATGTTTACTTCTGTTTCTCTATTTTTTACTTTTTTATTACATGTTACAAGTAGCAAGAATGGTGAAAAGTCATTTTTGTTCTGTTGTTGTAGCTGGAATTGCATTTCATCTTTTGTTTCAGGCATTGCTTCATGTAGCGGTAACCTTAGCTATTTTTCTTCCTACGGGAATTCCTTTACCGTTCATTAGCAAAGGCGGAAGTGCTTTGATTCTTAATCTTTTTGAAATCGGAGTTGTATTAAATGTCGCTGCCAGATTGCCTGTGAAAAAGGAAAAAAAAGAGGAGCTTCCACTTGTTGCCTAACCCTAGCCACATTTACATGACGGGCATTGGTGGAGTAGGCATGACACCACTGGCTTTGTATTATGCAGCCAGAGGAGATTGTGTAGAAGGATCCGATCTTCAACCATTTAGAATGGCTTCAATTTTACAGAAGCATGGAATTCAAGTGCACTATCAACAAAGTGTTGAAAATATCCATTCCAATATTCAGTCTCTTGTTTATTCTGCTGCTATCCCCTTGGATAATCCCGAATTAGTAGAAGCTGAAAAGCTTCATATTCCTCGTATACATCGAATCAAAGCTTTGCAGAATATTGTAGCAGATAAGCAACTTCTAGCTGTTACGGGTAGCTATGGAAAGAGTACCACAACAACTTTTTTATCCAGTATCTCTGAGAATTGCGGACTTCGACCTTCTTGGTTAATTGGTGCAGATATGATGAAGTATCCCTGTGCAAGATATGCTAGCAGCGACTATTTCATTTTAGAAACCGATGAATCGCAGCCTAGCTTCTTAGAGTTTTCTCCTGCCTATACAATATTAACCAACATTGGAAATGATCATTTAACAAACTACAACAATGATTACAATGAGTTGAAAAAAGCACTATACGGAATTCTGCAGAATACTCGCCAGAATGTCATTTTACCCAAAGATGTAAAAGATTCGTTAGATTCAACATTTGCAAGTGATTTCTGGATAACTTGTGGAGACCAGGGCAGCAATTATCATATTACCGAGTTGCATACTTACTTTGATGGTTTCAATCTTCGTACTTCTTTCAAAGTGAAAGGTCGATATTCTTCTTTCAATGCAGAGATACCCATGCCTTCTTATCGAAATGTGATAGACGCAGTATTGTCGTTTGCACTGGTTGAGGATATTGTTGGACGTATTCCCAATCCTCCTGAACTATTTTCGGCTCTTCCAATAATGGACCGACGTTTTCAGTTTATTCCAACCGATTCAAAAGCTTTGTTAATTGATGACGAAGGAGATAGCCCAGAAGTTATTCAATATGTGCTAAAAGATGCTAAAACATATTTTCCTTCTCATCGATTGGTTGTTTTTATACAACCCCATCGGTATTCCCGATTGGAAAATTTGTTCTCGCAATATGTACAATCTCTCTTATTAGCCGACGAAGTAGTAGTTTTACCAGTGTACGGAGCGGGTGAAAAACAAAAAAATCGGAAAAATGAAGTTGATTTGTTTCATGCACTTCGCAGTATACACTCTGGAAAGATTCTTTGTATGAGTTCTTTAGAGGAAGCTTCTTCTCTTCTTCATTCCTACTTAATCCCCAATACTGCAATTATTACTCTGGGACCCGGGGATGTATGGAAGCTATACCAGGATTTTCAAATATGAAGAACTGCGATCTAGACTTCTCTTTCTTTACTGGCGATATTCTTTCCAATGAATCATTACGATCATATAATACATTTGGCATTGGCGGTCACGCTCATTTTTTAGTGAAACCACGTACTGCTGAAGAAATTGTACGTGTAATACAACTCTGCAAGGCTACTACGACACCCTATATCATTATTGGTTATGGATCAAATGTTTTATTCCCAGATGAAGAGTATCCTGGTGTAGTGATTGATACCAAATTCTATTTTCATGAGATAGAAGAACAAAATTCTGTTGTAAATGCACAAGCTGGTGTATCTATGCAAAAAGCCATCTTGTGGTTTCTTCAAAAACAATTCACCGGATTTTCTTTCATGGCAGGTATTCCTGGCTCCATTGGAGGCTGTATTGCCATGAATGCAGGTACTAATCGAGGCAGAATTGATCAGCTTCTACAAGCAGTGACATATTTCGATGGAAACATAGTGCAAAAAGTACACTACCCCGCACTAAAAGATTTTTTTTCCTATCGATCCAGTCTTTTTCTGAAGAATACATGGTGTGTGTTATCTGCAGAGTTTGTTTTGGATCGAGGGGATGTCGAAAAAGAAAAAAAACAATTACAAATGTATCTACAAAAACGAAGTCTCTCGCAGCCCCTTCATTCTAAGAGTGCAGGGTGTTTTTGGAAGAATCCCCCAAACCAATCCACAGGAAAAATACTTGAGGATTTGGGGCTTAAAGGATATCAAAAAGGAAATATCAAGATATCTGAGATTCATGCAAATTTTGTGATTAATATGGGTAAAGGTACATGTAGAGAAGTGCTGGACTTTGTTCAAGAAATTGAAAAAATAGTATTTCAAGAGACAAGCATCCAACTAGAGCGAGAAGTGCAACTCGTGAAAGTGTAGTTGCATTGGAAACTTTGTTTTATATAGTTTAATATGTTTACATAGCGAATTCACCTCTATAGAGTGATCTAAATGCTCTATGGAATAATAGTTATTGCAATTGGATTGCAAATATGTGTTGCATGGAAGGCGGTATACTATGTGGCAATATGTAGTAAGACAAATGATACAAAGGCTGTTTATCTTGCTAATCATATCATTTCTTGCTTTTATTTCTCTAAATGCGATGTCCGATCCAATCGATATTATCAAGTCAATGGATCCGCACATCACGCAGCAGCAAATTGATATATATAAACGGCAGCAGGGTTTGGATAAACCCCCAGTGATTCGATATGTCTATTGGTTTAGAAATGCATTAAAAGGCGATTTTGGAAAATCTCGTGCCTACAAGGAGAACGTATTCCCCTTAGTCATGGGTAGAATTCCGAATACCATGTATATGCAAGCAGTTGTTCTTTTGATCATTGTGTTTGTGGCTATTCCATTAGGCATCTTTTCCGCTGTGCGTCAATATTCCACATGGGACTATATCCTGACCTTTTTTGCATTTACTGGTCAGTCTCTCCCAACATTTTGGGTTGGACTGGTATTGATTTTATGGCTTGGTATTGGTTTGGGATTACCTTTTACAGGAATGTATTCTGATATTGTCACGTACGGGGGGCAGACTATGCCCTATGCGCAGGCTCCGTGGTTTGTAAAACTTGGAGACCGGATTATGCACTTAATTTTGCCCGTCCTTACGGTTTCTCTGCTGTCTCTTGCAGGCCTAATGAGATATACCAGGTCAGCTCTTTTGGAAGTAATTCGACAAGACTATGTTCGAACTGCCAGGGCCAAGGGAGTTATTGAGAAAAAAGTAATCTATAGTCACGCACTTCGCAATGCAATGATTCCTATTGCTACAATATTGATTCAGTCAATTCCAATGCTTTTTGCGGGATCTCTTATTGTTGAGCAAATCTTTGGATGGCCTGGGGTTGGAAAAATGGTATACGATGCAGTGCTTCAAAAAGACTATAACCTTGCGATGATGGACTTGATGTTTTTATCATTTCTAACTGTAACATTCACTTTAATTGCAGATATTTCCTATGCATTTCTTGATCCAAGAATTACATACAGATAAAACAAGAAAGGAGATAAAAACATGGTAAATCAAGATAACAAACACACACAATCATCTTTGGATCAAGAAGAAGTGGTAATTCCTACTGTTGAAGGAGGAGAACTCACATCAGTTCCAGAATTTGAACAAGATGAAATTCAGGGATCAGCAAAACAATACTCATATTCCCAAATGGTTTGGATCCGCTTTCGCAAGCATAAAATGGCTTTTGCAGGAGCTTGTATTGTTCTTCTACTGCTAATTGGAGCTATTTTTGCTGGAGTGATATCTGGTGGACAAAATCCATCTTTTGCTGATATCAATTACCGTTTTTTACCGCCCTTTACACCAGGTCATTTCCTTGGTACTGATGACGTCGGAAGAGATGTTTGGGCACGCCTTCTTTATGGTGGACGAACTTCTCTTTTGATTGGCTTTTTAGTAGCTATTCCTGCAGGAATATTCGGAGGAATAATCGGATCTATTTCTGGATATTTCGGTGGATGGGTGGATTCTTTACTCATGCGATTGGTGGAAATCTTCTTTTCCATTCCAACATTGCCCATTCTTGTCACTTTATCATCCTACTGGGGAGCCAATATCTGGAATATCGTAGGCCTTCTTGTCTTCTTTGGGTGGGCACCTACTGCTCGTATGATCCGAGGGCTTGTCCTTCAAATCAAAGAATATGAATTTATTGAAGCAGCCAAAGCAATTGGATGTTCGAATAGTCGTATTATTTTCCGCCATATTCTTCCAAATACCTTAGCCATTTTAATTGTGCAAATCACTCTTAAGGTTGGCGGAGCTATTCTTTCTGAATCAACACTATCCTTTTTAGGTTTGGGTGTAGATCCCTCAGAACCTACATGGGGAAATATGCTATCCAATGCACAAAATTTCATGTGGAATGCACCACACCTTGTTATATGGCCTGGAATGATGATCTTTTTAACCATTCTCTCTTTTAACTTCTTAGGGGATGGTTTGCGAGATGCTTTAGATCCAAAGCTAAAACAATAACAATCACAATATGTCTTCAAAGGAGCTGAACAAGAATTCTTGTTCAGCTCCTTTATCAATATGAAAAGAATCCTGATCATCAAAAATGGAGAAGCAGTTTTGCTTGTCAAAAAATCTACTTTCCATGCTTTTTCATTTTCTATTCAATCAGAGAGCGACTTTTCGGAGTCTTTTCGTTCCCTGAAGCAAAATCATAGAAATGCTTCGCATTACTGCTTTGCCTATCGTATTGTGGACTCTTGCTTTCGCATTACTGAGAGAATGTCAGATGATGGAGAACCACATGGGACAGCTGGCATACCCTTGCTATCCTTGTTGCAAACCCATGATATCGCAAATGGAGCTATCGTGGTAGTACGATTTTATGGTGGCGTAAAACTTGGGAAAAAAGGACTTTATTCAGCTTACTTAGAAGCAGGAAAGTGCAGTTTGGCCAATACAGAAATGGAAGAATATATACCCAAAGAAATTCTATCTATATCTGTTCAATATGCAGCATATGACGTATTCGAGAGATTGTGTCAAAACTTTGTTGCAAAGTACAATCACATTGAGTATGGAGAAGATATTCAAATTGAACTCGAGATTGCAGCTGATCAACGAGAACAATTCTTTGAAGCAATTTCACAAGCAAATCTTGTGAAACATGTTATAATACATTTGATCCGGAGGTAATAACGATGAAAAAATTAAAACTAGAAATTTTAGGTACTTTACTCGATTCCAATCACGCTGAGACAAATTGCAGAGAATGTCAAACACCCTGCAAGTCGGCATGTAAAACATCTTGTACGATTGGAAATCAAACTTGTGAAAAGCGAAAAAAACCAAACCCACGATGGATTTGGTAAAAGACCTATTACAAAAAGGTCTTTTACACTGTTTCATTTGGAACGACGAAGGGTTTCTTTTTGATCCAACTTCCAATTCCGTGTTTTCTTGCTCTGCAAAAGATGTAAAAGATACCCTAGAAGGACATCCCTCTGAAGAAATTATACAGGATATTAAAGCCCTTCTCTCCAAAGGTTTTTTTCACGAAGAACAGGTACATTTTGTAGATCAGCGTATTTATAAATCCCTTTGCTTTATCATGACTCGGGAATGCAACTTCCGTTGTCCATATTGTTTTGAGAAGGGTAAATCTCACTCCGATGACAAAGCTATGTCGCTACCTGTTATTGAAAAAGCTTTTGATTTTCTAGTAAAAAACAGTGGAGATCGAAAAGTACTAGAGTGCGATTTTTTTGGTGGAGAACCCCTTCTTGCTTGGGAACAAGTTCAAAAAGCAATCGAGTTATCCCAAAGAATTACTGCTTCAATAGGGAAAAAATTCCGTTTCTCTCTTACGACCAATGCTTCTTTGTTAAATCCAGAGATGATTCAATATTTATATGATCACAATATTAGCCTAATTCTGAGCCAAGATGGTCTTCCTGAAAATCACAACCGCTTTCGAATATCTTCTGGGGGAAAACCAACCTATGAAGATGTTATGAATGCCATTCTTTCTGTTACTCAAAAATGGGAGGAAGGCTATTATGTTCGAGGGACGTATACAAAAAAGAATCTCCATTTTTTACAAGATATTCAACATCTTTATTCCAGGGGAATTCAGAAAATTTCATTCGAACCGGTAGTGTCGGAACAAGAAGAAATAGGTTTTCAAATAACCGATATGAAACAAATCAAGGATGAGTACCAAAGATTATCTAAATGGGTACTTGATACGTTGGATATTGATCCTAATTTTTCTTTTTACCATTTTGAACTTAACTTAACCCACGGAGCTTGTAAAGAAAAATTGATGACAAGCTGCGGAGCGGGAGTAGAATATCTGTCCGTTTCTCCAACGGGCGAATTGTATCCCTGTCATCAATTTGACAACAATCCTTCTTTTAAAATCGGAGATGTGTTTCAAGGAGTAAATCGTCCTCAAGTAGTGGAAACCTTTAAACAATCGACGAATATTTCATCAAAATCAGTATGCCAACGATGTTGGGCGCGCTATATTTGCGGAGGAGGGTGTTCTGCGAATAACTACAGAATGAATGGGAACCTTTTTACTCCCTGGGAAATGGGATGTAATATTCAAAAAGTACGCATCGAAGCAGCACTTTATGTGCAGGTAAAAAACAAAAAACACTCTTTGTTACAGGAAGATACGCAATAATATATGTAGAACTTCTACTCGATTAGCTTTCCAATATCTGATCGAGATGTTTTTCCCTCAAAACTGATGTTTTCAGCAATCTCATATGCTTTTTTAGTGGAATCAGCCAGGTTTTTCCCTATGCCGACAATATTAAGAACTCTACCCCCATCGGTGATTACAGAGTCTCCGTCCATTTTTGTACCTGCATGGAAACATACACAATTTTCTTCTTGCGATACATTTTTTAATCCATGAATTGGATACCCTTTTGAGTAGCTTTCAGGATACCCTTTTGAGGTTAAAACAACACAGGTTGCATGAGTGTTAGTTTTCCAATTCAATGAGTAAGAGTCGATTTTTTTATCTTGTGCAATGTCGATCATAAGGGGCAACAAATCAGTTTCCAGGAGAGGAAGTAAAACCTGGGATTCAGGATCACCAAACCGAACATTAATCTCTAAAACAGAAGGTTGATTCTTAGCATTCACCATAAGTCCTAAAAATAAGATTCCTGAAAAAGGATTGTTTTCCACATACAATGCATTCATGAGTGGTACAACAATATCCTTTTGAATATTGTCTAGAATTTCTTCATTGATCCATGGGGCTGGTGCAATGCTTCCCATACCCCCCGTATTAGGACCTTGATTACCTTCTAGAGCTTTTTTGTAATCTTGTGTTGGGATGCACTCGAAATATTGATCTCCATGAACAATCATTTGGTAAGAAACTTCTCTACCCTCAAGGTATTCTTCGACAATAATTTTTTCACCTGCTTGTTTGTACTTCTTGTGCTCCATCATATCTAGAATAGAAGATATTGCTTCTTCTTTTGTATAGACGATTACAACTCCCTTGCCCTGTGCTAGTCCATCTGCTTTTACTACAACAGGATATTTTGCAATGGATTCAAGGTGATATAGAGCATCATCCTTGTTAAAAAAAGTATGATATGCTGCAGTAGGGATGTTGTATTTAGTTAACAAATTTTTGGTGTATATTTTGCTTCCTTCAAGCATTGCTGCATGTCTAGAAGGTCCGAAAACAAGAATGTTGGTATCAGCAAAATAATCTTTGATTCCTTGCACCAAAGGAAGCTCTTTTCCTACAACAATAAGTTGAATGTTGTTTTTTTTACAGAATGCTTCCAAAGCAGAAAAGTTCAAAATATCGGGTTCAGTATGTATTGTAGCAATTTCTTGTATACCAGCATTTCCTGGTATACAATGAAGATCTCCCATGAAAGGGCTTTGTGAAAGTTTCCAACAAAGAGCATGCTCTCGGCCCCCGCTACCTAAAACTAAAACATTGTATTTCATAGCTAGCTCCTTCCTCTGGAGTGAATTCGTTTAATGGGTAAAATGCCTTTGGCCTGTAAATACTAAGGTGATTCCTTTTTGTTTTGCTTCTTCAATGACCTTTGGGTCATTAATGGAACCACCAGGTTCTACAACTATGCCAATACCGTATTCTGCAGTCTCAGTAATAGAATCTGGAAAAGGGAAAAAAGCATCTGAACAAAGTATGCTTCCATGAATTTCGTTTCCAAATCGTTCTTTTGCTCTAGATAAAGCTAATCGACTGCTATCTACACGGTTTGGTTGTCCACCCCCAATGCCAAGAGTGTGAAGGTTATTGCAGATAAGAATTGCGTTGGATTTTACATATTTGATTGTTTTTAATCCAAAGAGAATATCTTTTTTTTCTTTATCAGAAAGCTCTTTACCACAAACAACATCTAGGCTATCGATCAATCCACTGTCTTTGTCTTGAATCAGTATACCATTCCCTGCATCGCGCAGGTGATAGGGAAGAGAATCGTTTTGCATGTGCTGAAGAATTAGGACATTTTTCTTTTTGGTTAATATGGAAAGAGCTTCCTCAGAATATGAGGGTGCACATACAACATCAACAAAAATAGAGTGAATGTGCTCTGCAATGGAGGCTGTAACGGTTTTATTGAATAGAAAAACTCCACCAAAAGCTGAGACAGGATCGCATTTGTAGGCATATTCATAGGCAGTTTGTAAATCATTTGCGCTAGCTGCGCCACACGGATTTGTATGTTTTAAAATAATACACGATGGTTGATCTTGGCCATATTCTTCCATTAAATCGAGACCTTGCGAAATATCTATAAAATTGTTGTAAGAGAGTTCTTTGCCATGAAGTTTTTTGCAATTTAGGGGCAAAGAGGTTTCTTGGAAAGAACTGGAAAGTGGTTGACAGAAATGTGCCTTTTGGTGGGGATTTTCTCCATATCGGAGTGTCTGGGTTTTTTTTAAGAACAACGGTTGAACTTCATTATTTGTAAATTCTTCCACGATACTAGCATCATATATACTTGTGTGTAAAAATGACTGAATCATACATTGAGAAGAAAATTCTTCGGTAATAGATCCTTCGTGGGTAGAATATTCAGAAAGAAAATCTTCGTATTGAGATGGATCTGATAATGTTACACACTCTGGATAGTTTTTGCCAGAAGCCCGAAGAAGGGATACTCCCCCAATGTCGATAAGGTCTAGTTTTTCTTCCAAAGATTCTTTTTGAGGTGCCTGAGAAAAGGGGTACAGGTTGACACAAACCAAATCAAACTTCGTGATTTGATGTTTCTCATTTTCTTCAACTTCAGAAGCAATACGCGTCCTTCCCAAGATACCACCAAAAATTCTAGGATGGAGAGTTTTTACTCGGCCATGTAGTATAGGAGGGAATTGGGTGTATTCTTCTACTTTTTTGCAGGAATATCCTTTTTCCACAATATAAGCATGGGTGCTTTCTGTAGCGTACATCTGAACACTCATTTTTGAAAGAGCGTCTAGAATATATTCAAGACCTGTTTTGTCAAAGACAGAGATTAGGGCATTTTTAATTTTTATCATCGTAAATCAGCACTCTCCTTCCCGTGATTTCATAGTTTCCTTCAAGGACAATTCTCAGAACTTCCGGAAGAAGAATGTGTTCTCGTTCTAGGATGCGTA
>DAIMET010000006.1:53673-55507 GCA_036725105.1 Calditrichota bacterium | reverse complement strand
ATGATTGCACTAATGATCCCAGATTTTGCAGCAGGCAAAATGACATGCCAAATGGTCTGCCATTTGGTTGCTCCTAAAGCCAGCGATGCTTCTTTGTATTTTTTTGGAACAGCACGCAAAGTATCTTCACTTACAGAAACGATGGTAGGTATCGTCATTAAGACAAGAACTACAATCGCTGCTAGAAGGCTATATCCGGGGGGACCAAATCGAGCACGAATCAGTGGAACCAAAAAAACCATTCCAATCAAGCCATACACAACGGAAGGAATTCCTACGAGTAGATCAATACAAGGTCGAACAATATCACGGAGAAAATTGGGAGCAACCTGCGTCATGAAAACAGCAATGGCAATACTTAAAGGAGCTGCAATTAATACACTGCCCACAGTGACATATATAGATCCAACAATTAAAGGCAGTGCACCATACGTATTATTTGCAAGGCTCCATTCTTTTCCAAATAGAAAATTCCAAAGCCCATTTTCAATAAAAGCAAGAAAGCCATTGCTAAAGATAAAATATACAATTCCTACTAGAATAAGAAGAGAAATTAGTGCTGTGCCCAGCAATATGAATCTCATGGATTGTTCGATTGTTTTTTTCTGCACGTTTTACCCTTTCAACCACAAAGCCCAGGGTTAATGGGGGGCAGACCTTACCCTGGGCTTTGACGGTTTACTACACTAATATACTAATGGCACAAAACCATTGTCGGCTACGATTTTTTGACCTTCTTCACCACGACAAAAGTTCAAAAAAGCATTCACAGCATCACTTGGAATTGTTTGAGTAATGAAATACAAACGTCGCACGATTGGATACGTTCCCTGTTGACAGGTTTCAATCGTACACTCTACATCATTTACTAATAAAGGTTTTACACCATTAATATACCCTAAGGATACATAACCAATACCGCTGGCGTCTTCTTGAATACCAATTTGAACTTCGCCATTGGATTTTTTGGCTAAAGCGGTGGGAGAAACTTCGAGTTTCTTAAGAACTACAGAGTCAAAACAGTCACGAGTACCTGATCCTTCTTCTCTACCATAGACAGTAATCTGAAGATCATTACCACCAACTTCTGACCAATTTACAATTTCACCTGTATAAATTTTCGTAATCTGCTCTAGTGTTAATCCTTGAATAGGATTATTTTCGTTTACAATAACGGCTACACCATCTCGAGCTACAGGGATAGGAATCAAATCATTTTCGGTGATCTTGATTTCACGAGAAGCAGCACCAATATCAACTGTGCCTGCAGCGGATTGTTTCACGCCAGCACTAGAACCACCACCAGTATAGGTGATTTCAAGATTGGGATGTTTTTCCATGAAAGCTAAAGCCCATTTCTCTGCCAATGGCAAAACGCTGGTAGATCCAGCTTCTCGAATGACACCAGAAAAGGTAATTTCTTGGGTTGTTGTTTCGTTGACAGAACCATTTGTATCGGATGATTGATTTCCACATCCTACGGTTGTCATACTAATTCCTACAATAAGAGTTAGGACTGCGAGTATGGATATTGCTCTATTCCATTTTACAAACATACATTTTCCTCCTAAGAGAGTATTAAAATTCGTACAATGTAAGATGTAACATGGAAGTGTTAAGAAATGATTAAGATCAGTTAAAGCCTAGATAAAATTCCAGGTGGTCATTACTGTTTTTGTTACTTGGCCACCTGGAATTGGTTCAAAAATGAGGTTATATATTAGCTTCCCACATAAATGAGATCAATTTTTACTTGCGTGATATTGTCTGCTGCATCAATCGAACGTACACGAAGAAGTTCTTCGTCTCTCTCCATTGTATATGTAACTGTGAA
>DAIMET010000006.1:33042-53573 GCA_036725105.1 Calditrichota bacterium | reverse complement strand
AGGCCGTTAATTGAAATGGTTGTAAACGGTTCTGTCTCCCCTTCTAGAGTAAATTCTTTTTCTTTTGTTATCATCCCTTCGGGTGGAAGGTTGGTTTGTATGGTCAAAGGTTGCGGTATGGTTACATGAATCTCAACATCAATGGTTTTCTTGCCCTTATTGGTTGAAACAAGAACTTGTCCAGATGATGCCCCGTCAGGGAGCGTAGACGTATCCATCGTGAGATAAAATGTCTGAATATTTTGTGTAATTTTTTGAGGTGTAATTTTCATCCAGGATTCTGCACCGGCTACATCACCATTTAACAAATCTGTGCCAGTCCAAACAACTTGAAATTGTCTTTGAATCACCTCACCCTGTTTTGTTTCACCAACAATGATAGAGGAGGGTTCTACGAAAAGAATAGGAGTTGCGTTCTCAGAAAAACAATACAAGACATTTCCTGACACAAAAACTTCTTCGCCAGTTACTACAGGCATTCTTCCGTAGGAACCGGTAGCATATCGAAATTTTATGGATCCATCGGATTTATCAATACAAAGAAAATCACCTTCATAAAGAATGGTATACAAATAATTCTTCGAGGCCATGAGTTCTGTAAAATAGGAAAATCGATCATCGAATCGTTTTTGCCACCAGAGTTTCTCCAGGTTGTAGTTTATGCAATACAAACGGCCAGTAAAAGAACATAAATAAATAGCATCTTTTGCTAGTGTAGGAGCAAATCGACCAAAATTTTCCTCTTCAAATCGCATACTTTTTTCAAGTTTCCCTGACTGTAAGTGAATTTTCTGTAACCAACTTTCATTGGCTGGGCCACCTCTTCCTCTGCCCATCATCATGGGATTCTCAGTAATATACATATAATCATCTTGAATACTTGGGGTACCTAGAAAACCATCTTCCCCTAAGGGTTTTACGGTCCATATATGACGTTGTGTGTCAAGATCAAAAGCGTAAATATGAGGGAAAACAATCGTGCGGGTTGCTTGGTCATATCGAATCGCAGCCCCCATAATAACAGAACCACTTTTCGTTAAATAATCTCCCCAAAAAGCAAAATCTTCAATGGAGAGAGTCTGAATGATTTCCCCTGATTCATTGATCTGGTGAATATCTCCGCCCTGGGTTTTACTAAATGTGCTATTCATTTTCCCTGTGGAAACATAAACACTTTCCCCATCCGCCAAGGGAGGGCTAATGACTAAGACTTGTTCGATTCGTTTCGACCAAAGCTCCTTGCCTGTTTGTAAATCAACTGCATACAATAAACAAGAGTCGTCTTCTATTCCTCGCCGACTAAAGATTGGTCCATACGTGACATACATTTGCGTGGGGCTTATATCAATTCCCACTACATATCGTTTCTCTTCTAAAGGATACTTCCACAAAACGGAGGCATCTTTTTTCGAAATAGCATGAATATACCCACTGTGATCTGCAAAATAAAGAACATCTCCATAGGTTTGAATGTCTGTGATATAGTCTCCATAAAAAGGATATCGCCAAAGCATAGAAATGCCGTGACTGGTATCCTGATGAATATACCCAGTGTGCTGACTATTCCCTTTGAAACCATGGAAATAGAAAGGGGGTTCTTCTGGTGGAGAATCTCCATCGGTATTTTGTTGATCAAGTTCATCGTCGCAAAGTTGGAATACTTGGGTATTCAGATTTTTTTCTTCCAATACTCCTGAAATTGATGAGGACTTACCCGGTTGGTAATAGGGAGGAAGAGCGATATTAGTAAAATTGGGACAGCCTAATAGCAGCGTTTGGTAACTTTGAAGATGGAAATCTTCATTGGCATGAACACTTGGAATCTCCATAGGAGAAAAAACAATGATAAAAATTAGTCCTGCAAGAATTACTCGAATCCATATATTTTGGAAAACGTTTTTCATGGTTCCACCACCGATAAAAATGCTTCTGCCTCAAAATACGATCCTTTCATTGCATATACTCTCACTTTTTCTTTCTGAGGAGGGGGAGTGATCTGAAAAGTAGCGATTCCATCCTGGTTTGTTAATGCTGTATAGGAAAATCCTTCTCCCGATACGGACACCGTTACTCCTTCAACGGGAGCATTGGTCCCCTTTTCACAAAGTTTTACTGTTAAATGATTCTCAATGTTTTGAATCAAATCTCTTTGATAGGGAAATTCTAGTCGGAGTGCTTTTAAAATATCAAAGTCAACGTGCAAATCCACAACATACTGTAAAGGGCTTACAAAAGTACTTGGATCCAACAAATGCAAATTATTTTCACTTGCATACAGCAACGAGGCAGTTGCCTCTCCTATTCCTGTAGGTGTATAAGAAAGAGTAGCTCTTCTGTTATATCGATCAACACTTTCTAACCCGGCATATATAGAGCTTTCGTGTTGATTTCCTTGAAGATGCACCCATCCTCCATCAATAGGAAAATCTCGACTGTCAGCAGGCTGCAAATACACATGAAGAGAATTTGTCATTCCATAAACCAAATCGTAATTTTTGGAACTTAGCAAATCTCGACGAATTGGCAATTGCGTCTCTGAATCACGTATTAAGGTTACAGGAGGTCGAATCGCTATATTTCTTTGTGGAAATGCATCCCAATCCAATTTAAAAATATGGTCTGCCATAGAATACCCATTAACTGAATCCCAGTTTTTCCGGAAGCGCCCATATATTGTATTTGGACTATCGGAAAAGGTTGGTGGTTTTCCAACAACATCGCTAAAAATGGTAGAATCGGAAAAATCGTTACAATTCACTAAAACGCCAATATCGCATACGTCCTCAGCATAGATAAAAAACCATACTTCTCCATTGTGGTCGATGTGAAAAGAATCCTCTTTAGTTAACATACCGTCATTATTGAAATCGGGGAACATGTAGACTTCATCATGCGAATTTCCATAGATACATCCAAATCCCCATCCATCCGCTACAATCATTGTAGGATTTGGTTCAATCAAGCCTGTTTTTGAGTATACTCCTGAATCATACATGGCATTGGTAGTATTGTAATATATAGATTCTTCTGTTTTGATATACTCATTTCCATCAAATCCTGCCATTTGGAAAGTAGTAGATGGATCTACCGTAATGTTCTCTAAATCTTCCAAAATGCTCATATGTAGAAAATATCCATCGGGTACATAGTCAAATTTCTCGTGTAGATCGAAACTGGCTGGTTTTGTTGTATATGGAGTCATACGTCCAGAATAGGACATGGTTTCAGCAGATTGCTCGTTTCGGAATGGATTTTTTCGATTTACTCCTTTGATTAATACCCCTTGCGGGGTATAGGCTTGAACTGCTAATAAGTACACCTTGTTCACTCCTGCTGTCATTAAAAAATCAGGATCGCGAACATCCATGGCACCACGGATATTCCCTTGCCGATCTAAAACAAGTGGCATAATCGAGTACTCAACAGTAGGAGGAGCAACTGTAATAAAAGTTCTCCCCGTATGAAGATGATCGGGTGAATACACTACTACTTCAAAAGCACCTTCATCGTTTGCGCAGAAATTTAAAAATTTGTATTTCCCCTCGTGACTTTGCTTGAAATCTATGCGAATGGGGGCAAAGGGATTGTTTGGTTTGGAATACATCTTCGTGTTACAAGCATCAATGTTGTCTTGGTTGTGTAAATCTGTACGAGTCCAATAGTATTGTGGTAGAGGCTCCATTGGAGTATCAACAAACAAGTGTTGCCATGCATCTCTTTCGTCCACGTCGCTTCTACCACTAGAGTCCATTACACCAAAAGAAAAATTCATGGAGTTTCCGGAAGAATCTTGTACTTGTATGGTAAGAGGATTGCCTGGATCTACTAGTTCTGCAATGCAACCGGCAGTTAGAGGAGATGGGTAAGTAGAAATAAACAAATCTTCATGGGGTTGTATGCGTATTGATTTCTCACCTGCCAAATACACTTCGTGCGAACGACCCCAAAACAATGGCGTAAAAGCACGATCGCCATTGTCATCATAAAATTTATATGCTTGTAAATATACCGGAGTTACTTCTTCGGTGGATATAATATGATCAGGTCTTCGAGAATATTCATCTCCTTCTCGACTGCAAAAATCCACTCCATATTGTGTAATTTGTGTTCCTGTTTCTTCTGACAGTTCTAGGGGATATATACCATTGTCTACATTTTTTGTTCGTCCATCAAATACTCCCCCTGCCCAGCAGTTTGTATCTGTGTAGTAGGTTCCAATTACTTCTGTTTCCCAATCTGCAAAAGCAACTTTTCCATCTTCATTTAAATCGAGCCAAGAACCTCCTCCAAAGTTTAGTCGTCCATCACCTGCACCAATTTCATACGGATCGAGTGCCATAGCACTATGCAGACGTATTCCACGGTCTTGCCACAGAATTACATATGCATTATTGCAAAGATCTACCGCTTGATAAGGTTCTCTTTCATACAAAGTAGGCTTTAATATGTGATCTCTAAAAACTTCCAGACTTTCAGGAACATTGTCAAAATCAAGCCCGTGCACTGGTATTCCGACCGATGGTTCTTCATCACAACAATTTCCCATCTCAACAGAAGTTCCATCTGCTAATAGTACAGTAATGTGAAGAGTACCACTTCGCAGAAGAGTAATCTCTGGAATTTTAATAACAGCAGGTAGTCCTGTATAATCTAAAATTCGAGTTCTAACCAGCAAAGGATTCCAATCCCTAGGTTCAATGAAAATTTCGTCACGTCCAAAACCGATGGAACCTGTCCAGTCATCCCCAGGCATTTGATACCACTTTGCAATGCTACGATCGATAACCAGTGTCCCGCTATCATTGTAAATTAAGGGTATTCGACTAGAAGGAACAACGCTACCGTTATCGCGATCTAAAATCTGCGGACATTTGAATGGTCCTTCTACAATAATCTTATTAATACGCAGGTGACTTGGAATATTTTCTCCAAAAGACAAGAAATCTCCTGATTTTGTTTGCAATGTAAAAATAAAATCATAGTCAGTCATGGGAAACTGTTCTGCTCCTAATTTGCGAAACGGACTTTCTTCGTAAATGTTGCTAGAAATGGTAGGCGTAGCACAAAATCCAAATGATCCTGCTCCTCTTGAATATGTTCTACGATAAGAAGTTCTTCCAATATGTGTTTGTCCAGCAGGATATGCAATAAAATCTAAATCCCAATTTCGCACAAGAGGATTGTAAGGAGATGCAATCACAGGATCCTCCATAAAATACAGAGGATCTTCGCCTGCTGTATAGTCAACATCAGAATACTGCAATCCGTGGTCGACAATTGCCATATTGGTGAAATTTACATCTTGTACTGTGGGTGTTTGTAATACTATTTGTCCGATATATTGAATTTGACCTGTCTCAATTTGTAAAAAACTAGGAGGGTGAAGAATAGCCTTGTTATAGTCGTATAGTGCATTTTTCGCATACGTCCGCAATGCAATCGTATCCCCGCCATACAATGGTTTTAGGGCAATAGGAAAGTCGCCACCAGGATCTCCTTCATTTAAACTCCCATAAGTTTCAAACAATACATCCACTCCAAATTTTTCAACACGAGCATTGGTGATACGAATGACATGATTCTTGTATGCAACCTCATGTTCTTTGCCATCAAAAATACCAATTTCATCGTTTTTGGTAATTTTGTTAAATCCAATACTATCCTTTGCATTCAGAAAAAACTCTTCTGAGCAATCTGAGTTAAAAAAAGAAGCTTGCTCGTATACAAATATTGGAGCAGAGAGACGATCAGAAAAATTTAAGACTCCTTTTGGTTCAAGATCTTCCCACAACCAAAAGCAATAGCTTAGATCTGTGTTGACCTGCACAATAAAACGTTGAGTACCCGAAGGCAAAGGTGCATATGCAGTAAACAAATAATCTAAACCTGCACCTTTTGCATTGTAATTGCCAACAATCATATCGCCAGCCTGAGATGCAATGATTGCATAGGGATCATTTAAATCGGTTGGATTATCTGCATCTTCCAGTGATGCCCAGAAGTTAGGATAACGCATATCAAAAGTACATATGCAATCCTTGGAAGGTCGCACGAAAGCATCTTCTGGATACACATCAAAAGAAACAATGGTGCAATAATCAGGAGTAAAATTTTCAGGTAATAGACGTTGATATCGCTTTTCTCGACGATCTATTTCAGATTCATAAAAGTACGAGTTGTAAACAGGATCTTCTACATCAATGCCAGGATAATCAATACCTGGAAGATCGACAAATACAAGGAGAGATAGTGGGTATTCCCATCCTTTTGTTGTAACACTACTAGTCAAAGGAGTAACGGAAAAGACCTCCGTGTTAACTTCTTTTACATTCTCTAAATATCTCTTAGTAAATGGCCTGGGATCCATAGAGGAAAGCAAAGAAGGCTCATCAACAAAAATGCAAACAGACTGGTTTTCGTTTTGAGGAATCAAACCAACTTCCATCTCGGTAGTTTTTTCAACTTGAAACTCAGAAGAAGTTTGTACAGGAAGTGTCTGGTTTCCCGGAATAATCGGTAGATCAATAGAAGAAAACAACCCATTGTAATGCATGGATACTCCGAAAAATTGTGAATACCGATAAAAAAAGCATGTAGGTTTAACCAAAGTGCCTTCAAGATAGTCTACTCCATAAAGATAAACAGGTGTGATTCGAATATCATTGGCTTGCACCTTAGACATTTGTTGGTTTGAAGCCTGCTTCAGATAAATCGGCTCTCCAGGTTCCATGGTGCCGTTTTGATCGTTTTCTTGGTTCTCAGTCCCTCGATCCATCCAAAGATAGTCTGAAGTAATATTCGTCAATACCCTTCCAACGTCAGCATCACCGGAAGTTACCTTGGTTCCAGGAGCATACTCGATTGTTTGAAAATTCACCTGTACGGATGTGGAAAGAATTCGATCGTCACCTTCTGAAACAATTGCATTCTTATCATTATCACGATAGATGGGATCTGCAACCCCCAAGCCGTTTCCAGTCGCATCATAAAAACGAACAATCGATTCAATTGGAAAAAGAGTTTGATGCAAATCAACATCGGCACTCCGGTTGGATAATCCTAAAACTTCTTCAGACCTACCGTCTTGGTGAAAATTGTCAAATAGATCTTTCGCCTCTAGTGGAGTTTTTTTGATCTCACGTTTATTGTTGATACCATTGTCATAAAACCATTCAACTCCCATATAACCGGCATATCGGGGAGATACTGGAGAAATAAAGGTTGAGAAGACATACGAATCACCTTCGACTAAAACTCCTTTTGAAAGGGATGAAAACGCCGGTGAAATATCGGAGTTTTGTGAATGAATTCGCACAGAAAAGAAATCATCCATCCCCTGTAGAATGTTTGTCTGAAAACTCATTGGTAAATCTTTCCCCGTGGAAGGAATTTCAAACATACAAAATGCATCACTAGTATGAATTCCATAATGGATAGGCGTGTAATTCGCAGGATGAATTTTAATATCAATTGGAGTCAATCGAAGCGAGGATTCTACAGCCTTCTGTGAAGATGGATCCAGCACTCTATAAACAAATTCTTGAAAAAACGAGTACCCATACTTTAACTGATTGCTGTACAGACCGTTTTGTAAAACTTGATCTGAATGCATTTCATTTTCTTGGAAGGAAACTAGTGTACGCCCAATGTCATGATCCCCTACTTCAACAACACTATTGGGTTCGTATACACATTCGTTTTCGATAACCACTGGAGTTAATCGGATATCGCCAGCTTGAACAAGAGTTGTATTGGAAGAAGCACATCGATAGATGTCTTCCCAGGGATCATATTGAGAATTTCTGGTCTCTCTATCGGTATGTTTTTCAAAAGATTGGAAAGGGATCAAGGATAATTCATGGTCCCAGTCTTGTTTTTTTACAGTTGTATTGATGTCATAATCAAGGCGATCTAATAGGGCCACTACAAATTTTCTTCCCTGGATTTTTAAAATTGTGTTTTTATTCTGTAGTATTCTTTCTACAGAATAAGGACCTAATGTATTATTACCAGGATCGGGATCAACAGAGTAGCGAATTTTCCCATCTAACACATTGGCCTGATCACATCCTCCTTCAACAAAAAGAGGATTCTTCGGATCATTTTGAGGTTTATAGATGCAGTTTTGAAAAACTCCATCGGGATCGAGCCATATATTTCCATGATCATCCAGTACTACATAATATTTTTGCTGCCCTCTGGTAGACCCTCGATCAGGGATAACATCCAGATAAAAGCATGTGTAAAAGATTGGATTGGTGAATGTTCCTTTTTGAGTGGTGATTGGGTATTCTTTACTCCCCCATACTCCTGAATCTGACTTCTGCCAAGGAAAAAGTAATTGTTCATCCAGGGGTTCGTGACGATAATCATACCCAACTGCATACCATTTTTGAATACTTTGAGTCCAGGAATACGCAGTCCTTGAAGAAGAAAAAGATATAGTGGTAGCTGGATACCAATAGCTGAAGAAAAACAGAAAACACACAAGCCATATGCTAACTTTTTTCATGTAGTACACCCTCAAAAAAAATCTATGTTAATTGTACTACAGATTTGGATATCAAAAGGTTACAGTTTAGGGGATTGGAAGCCAATACTTCATGACAAATCCGTTCCACATCTGATTCTCTGTTTGATCTAAAACATACGAAATCAGTCGGGTGGGAATTTCAGAAGACATTGTTCTACCTGATAAAACAATTTGGTTTGGTTGACCTGACCAGATGATGCTATCTAGAGAATCACGATCATTGCCTCCAAGAAAACTCGAAAAGGTGAGAGAATGATCCGTAGAGCTCAAGCAAAAAAGAAAACCATCAGACCATCCTCCTGCAAAGCGTTTTTGAAGCGCATTTGGTGTAAGCGGAAAATGATGCTCAGAAAATGTTCTTCCTGTTACAATGGGGGTATTTCCCATAAAAGTAATACTCTCTGGGTACTCTGTTTTATCCCCCCCAAAAAAACTAGAAAATTCAAGAGAATAAGTCTTGGCATTGAATACACTGATAAAACCATCCGAGAGACCCTTTAAGTCAAGCTGAAATGCATCAGGAGTTATGGGGTAATTGGAAGAATAGGTTCGACCCGTAAAATAGAAAAGTCCTTGTGGAGACAATTCCATAGTGCTTGCAAAATCATTTCGACTTCCGCCTAAATACGTGGAGTAGGAGGGTGTTCCACTTGAAAGAGAAACGAGGAATAAATCCCATTCTCCCCCATTAAATGATTGGTTATATGAATTTTGTGTAAGGAAAAAATCGCGTGATGAGGTTCTACCAAAGAGGATGGGTTCATGGTTGTATACACAAATTGCTTCGCAAAATTCCTCTCCGGATCCTCCGAGATATGTAGAATACTCGATGGTAGGGGGAGTAAGATTGATTTGCATATAAAAAGCGTCTGTATTGCCATACAATCGTTTTTGAAAGGCATCGGGGGTGATTGGAAATTGTTCTGACCAGGTTGTGCCAACAATGTGCATCTGGTTACCATCAATACAGAAAGATGAGCAGAAATCAGTGGAGTCTCCGCCAATATATGAACTGAATTGTACTTCACCTTCAAGATCAAAAACTGCTACAAAGCCGTCTCCCCAACCCATCGCTTGAGAAAATATAGCATCGCCAGTTGTGTGTAAATCCACGGACTGAGTGCTGCCACATAAATATAACTTGCCGTCTTGATACTCGGCATCCACTAGATATTCATTACCAGTTCCACCATATCGTATTTCAAACAATTGTTTGGAAAAGTCTTCATTGAGTTTTCGGATGAAAATGTCCGTCTGCAGATCAGAAGAATTCTTTTCGTAGAAAGTCCCCATGATGTAGTGATAGCCGTTGGCATCTGTAAGGGATATTACTTTTGCATCTTCATCTAATGACATATTAATTCGCATGGTTGAGAATGGAAGAAAAACAAAACCCGAAGAAAAAAGCAGAGTGGTACAAAGAGATACCAATAATACAAAAAATTTTGAATCATGTCTCTGGGTCATCAATTCCTCCTTTTTTAATTATACTCCAACCAATATCGGATTCAAGCAATACTGTATTTTCCAAGCATAATTCGTACAATTTACATATGAAACGAAATTTTACTTCTGTCGCTGTTAAAGAAACAAATGAGAAGTGGGTGGCTGCAACCTCTCGTCGCACCCCGCTATATGATCGTGCCAATGATATCCGATCACCTTTTTTCCGCGATTACACCCGTATTATTCATTCTCGCGGATATCGTAGATTAAAACACAAAACTCAAGTATTCTACGCTACAGATAATGATCATATTTGCACTCGAATTGAACATGTTCAACATGTTGAAGCGGTCAGTAGTATTATTTGCGATTACTTAGGATTGAACACTGAACTATCTCGGGCAATAGCTTTAGGCCACGATATTGGGCATCCACCATTTGGGCATGCTGGAGAAAAAATCTTGTCTGAATATCTACCTGCAAATTGTAACCTTTTTCCTTTTTGGCATGAAAAAAATGGTCTGCGGTTTGTCGATTACTTTGAAACACTACCTGGGCCTAGTGGTACAAAAGAAGGTCTGAATTTAACCTATGCAGTCCGAGATGGAATAATTTGCCACTGTGGAGAAACACATGATCGCTTTTTAATTCCTCGAAATGATTTTTTTTCGTTGGAAGAAATCCAAAATCCAGGCACCACCTACCCCTATACCTGGGAAGGCTGCGTAGTTAGAATTTCCGACACCATCTCTTATGTAGGTCGAGATATAGAAGATGCATTGTCTCTGCGCATACTAAATGCTAATCAAATGAGGCTTTTGCAAAACATCTACAATTCCTTTTCTGTACAAAATACTAGTGAAACGTTGAACAATACCGTTCTAATACACAACCTCATTATGGATCTTTGCACATCAAGTTCTCCTGAAGATGGACTTCAGTTTTCCGATCCATACTACAATTTACTCCAAGAATTGCGAGATTTTAGTAAGTGTCATATCTATGAGCATCCTCGATTACAAGTTTACAAAAACTATGCTCATTTAATGATTTCCTCCATCTTCGATTACTTAAAAGAGGAACAAGACAACATTATTGCAGATATTCATGAATGGAAAAGGAGCAATTCGTTCCCCCTATTAAGTAATTACTTTGCAAAATGGCTGTTAACGTATTCAAATATTACTTCACAAAGAGAACAAAATCCTTCCTCCACGGATTTTTTTGTTTATACTATTCCAAAGGATTTTTCCCTTGCCATTGTTGAATTTATTTCGGGCATGACCGATCATTTTGTAATGAAAGTATTTGAAGAAATGACGAAATTTGAGTAAGGAGAGTTTAGCATGAGAAATACTTTGAAATTGATCTCAGTGATCATAATTGCGTTTTCTTTATGTTCTTGTTCCATTGGCACACTCTTTCAGTCCAAATCTCCCGCACCACAAGAAAAAGGAGAATCACAAAAACAAATTCAGGAACCTGTCACCAAAGCTGCTAAATTTGCTTTAAAAGTAGGTTCCCCCATCATATATGTGAATGATATTCCTATTGAACTGGATGTAGCAGTCCAGGAGATTGATGGACGAACCATGGTTCCACTATCATTTTTCGCAGATTACTGTCAGATGAAAGACTTGTATTACGAACCTACTAATGAGACCATTACATTTGATATGCCTGTCGATCCTTCCTTCTTACCCATTGAAAGCAAAATAGTACGTCTTGACCAACCGGGCATGCCAGGAGAATGGTATGAAATTACATTTCAAGATGAGTTTACTGGGAAAACCGTACTTGCTTTCATGGTTGACCAGGTTCAAACTGGCAAAGAGGCCTCCAAGGTTGTTGCACAATATAATCCATTCGCCACTCAACCAACAGAAAATGAAGTCTACACAACATTCAATCTACAAGTAAAACTGGTATCACTTAAATCTACCGACAATTACCCGTTGAACGATGGGTTGTTTCATTTTGTGGATCCTGCAGGAGTAGAAATTCCAACCACTCATGCTTTTCGATTGCAGGAAGAATCAATTGGAGAGGTGTTACAAGTCAACCAAGTTGTAAACATCCCGTTTGCTGCTCTACATTCTCCTGATGTTTCTCCCATTTTTTCTTTTCTCAGCAATGATGAAAAAGCGATTTACATCAAAATTCAATCCTCCTAAGAATGAAGCATCTGTATGTAAATCAGAACAAGGAACCAGTTCCTTCTGTAACAACTGTAATTTCGCAGCTTGATAAACCGTACTTGCTGAAATGGGCTAACTCGATTGGATTAAAAGGGTACTCATATGAAGACATCCGGGATAAAGCAGCTGAAACTGGCACCATTGCACATACAATGGTGGAAAATTTAATCAAGGGTCAAGAAGAAGACTTTTCTTACCATCCTCTTTTTGTGCCAGCCCAGAGATCCTTTAAAGCATTCCAAGAATGGCTTACCACGCATGATATTCAATTTCTAGGATCAGAGATTTCCTTAGTAAACCCCACCCTGGGTTTTGGTGGAACAGTAGATATTATTGCGCGCATTGATGGTCAGATATGCATCATCGATATCAAAACATCCAACCAGCTCTGCATAGAATACCACTATCAGGTAGCAGCTTATGCCCTTCTTTTAGAATCTGCATCACTAAATGATTTAGGTGAGACAAGAACATTCCCAACCTATACTCCTGAATATGCTCTTCTTCTCAGATTGGATAAGCGAAATGGGTCGTTTCAGGAAAAATGGCTCCATCGAAAGGATTTACAACTATCACAGAAAGTATTCACTTCTCTACTATCATTGTTCCGTTTACGAGAAAACTATCAAAATGCGGTTCTACTGCAAGATAAACTCTAGTTTTTGTCCAAAAAGCTGAAGTTTGTCGTTCAGTTCTTGCTGAAGGATAGAATCGTTCGTAATTGCACTTGCAAAGAACAAATGTAAAATGTCATAGATATCCGACAATTTGATTGAATAATCGGATGTGGATGTTTTGAGTTTATCAAAATATACCTTTTGCATAGGGTTTTTCTTGGACAACTTATATATATCTTGCTTCGCTCGGGCAAAATTACCTACTTGGATGTTTTGTTCAATTCTTTTCCCTAAAACTCTGTCAAGATCTTCTCGTATTGTCATGTTTTCTTGATGATGTAGCAATGCCATCTCATACATACTTACAGCAGATGCAATATGCCCATTGCTTTCTTCTTCTCTACCACGTTGTTGATATTCACTTGCTAGTGCAGGGTTTTGCTGAACAAAATTCTTTTGGTACATTGATAGAAAAAAAGGCTTAAAAAGTAAAAACAATCCTATCAACACAAATCCAATAATTAGAACAAAAGCAGACAGTATGTATACTTTGGAAGGATTTTTTTGGGAAGAACTCACCTTTTTTTCATTCAATACAGAATTATAGGCTGCATTCGACATCCCTAAAATACTTAATATCCAAATTTTTGCTTTTTTTGCTATGCTTTCCGGAAGCTCAATTTCAAATCCAATTTCAAAGTTATAGATTATTTTAAGTGTTACATAGGAAGAATCATCTTTTTGAGGTTCAAGTATTACATCTTGGAGAATCCGAATAGGTATCTTAACTTGGGGTTCTTCTGATGGGTCGGTATAAAACAATAGCCCTTTGTGAATAACGAAAAATCCAAACTGTCCATTCCCTAATGGAAACACCTTGGAAGAGGATTCATTCATGTTTCTTCCCACTCAATAGTAATCAGTTTTCCTGTAGGATTCCAGAGAACTTTTGCATCTAAAGATTTTGCTACAAACAATACCGGGATATACGTTCTTTGGTGGCGTATAAAAGGAGCTACTTGATGGTTTTCATCATCGATCCAGCATTCTTCGCCCTGGACAACGGCTTTTGGATAGTGCACCTGGAGAATGATCTCAATTGAAGAGAATTGTTGGGTTATTGTAATGCTTTTGGTTTTCGCTTCCCACTTTACCGATGCCCTCATGTGTTCAATAACACCACGAAGAGGAATCATTGTGCGTTTCCAATTCGGAACAATAATAGGAGCTGCCTCTGAAAGCGGGTCAATTTTCATCGAAACTCTATCCACACTCATATAAGGATTGTCAATCTGCAATTCTATGCTATGGAAGGTTGAGTCGGACATAGGAATAGCAAATGTAAATGGGGTGAGAACGAAGGCGAATAAAAAAACACCGAGAACGATTAACAGGAGCCGTTTTGGATTACTGAATTTTTTCTGAATTTTCATCTCGGACTTTCCTTTGAATACGAAGTCCAGTGGGTGTAATAGCAAGACCACCTCTAGATGTTTCTTTCAAACTAGCAGGTAGATCTTCCCCAATCTGCTTCATTGCAAAAACTACTTCATCAAATGGGATGGGTGAAACAATGCCAGCCAATGCCATTTGAGCACAAGCAATCGAATTTACACTTCCGACTACATTTCTGTTTACACAAGGAAATTCTACCAATCCAGCAACTGGATCACAAACTAAACCTAGTAAATTTGCCAATGCCATAGCGGCAGCATTTTCAATTTTATCCAGGGATACTTCAAACAACGCTACAATAGCAGATGCAGTAATCGCACTTGCTGAACCAACTTCTGCCTGGCATCCATGCTGAGATCCAGACAAAGATGCATTGATTTGAATCAACTCTCCAATTCCGCCAGAAATAAACAAGGATTGAATCTGTTTTTCCTCTGGTATTTGGAATTTCTCACAAATCGTAAGAAATGCCCCGGGCATAACTCCACAAGCACCAGCAGTTGGGGTAGCAACGATGCGACCCATGCAAGCATTTAACTCTGAAACAGCCAGTGTACTAGCTATCACATTATTAAACCATTCACCCATCAGGGAGACAGTTTGAGGGAAAGCATTTTGAAAAGAAAAACACCCTCCCTGGATTAATCCACTTGGTGTGAAATTTTCTTTTGCCTTACCCTTTTCAATAGACTCTTTCATTACTTTCAGAGTCACTTGCATTCTTTTGTAGACTTCTTCTTTTGGTAATAGTCTGTTTTTGGATTCGTATTCAACAAAGAAATCGGTAAGTCCTTGAAATGGATAGGATTTTAAGTAATGACGAATGTCTTGCATAGACCGGATTCGGATTCGATTTGGTATCTCTTTAATACTCATTGTTTAGCTTCCTTATTGAAATGACTCGATGAATATCAGGATGACCTTTTAGTTCGTCAATTGCAGCAATAGGGCATTCTTCGTCCAATTTTAGCATGGCCATTGCACTGCCTTCTAATGCATTGCGAGAACTCTGCATATACGCCACATTAACATGATGTTTACCCAGTACGCCACCAATGAAACCAATCATTCCAATGGCATCCCTGTAGTTCATAATTAACACCGCATGCTCTCCGCCAAATTCAACATGGTCGTCTTGTACTTGAGTAATTTTGGCTTTTCCTGCCCCTATTGAAATTCCTCGAACCAAAAAAGAATCTTTGGTTCCTCTGTGAAAAACAATTCTAACTTCATTAGGGTGGTGATCACGCTTGAAGCTTTTGCGAAAATAATAGGATAGTTGCTTTTCTTTGGCTATTTGAAAAGCATTTGGAATTCTTTCGTCATCCATTTTAAGACCCAATAAACCTGCAACAATAGCCCTGTCGGTTCCATGTCCAATTCCAGTACTGGCAAAAGAGTTATAGAGTTTTATCTCGACCGACTGAAAAGGACGACCGTAGCATAAAGCTGCCATATATCCAATGCGGTTTGCACCAGCTGTATGAGAGCTGGATGGTCCGATCATAACGGGGCCAATAATATCAAAAATCGCCATTCAGGATAGACTCTTTTTCTTGTTGAATTTTTTCCAATGCATCTTTTGTTTCCTTTATCAATGCTTTTAATTCTCGATCAGAAGGGTTGTTTTTGAGCTCTTCTTGTAGTTCTTCAAGGTATGAGAGTAACGAATTATAGGAACTTTGTAAATCGTTAAGCCGAAGGAGCTCGGTGTAATTTGGGATCTCTTCAACATCTCCCAAAGGTGGAGTGGGAATCTCAATATTCACAGGTTCTTTGGGCACTATATGAGTACCATCATTTTGAATTGATACCTGTTGATGAATATCGCCAGAAGAGACGGAGGAAGAATCTTGTGTGGGCTTAGAACCTGTTGAGGAGTCAATTGGAGATTCTGTCTCGTTTGCGTAATGCTCATTGGTTACACTTGAAGAATTTGACGGGTTGGAAGAAAAGGGATCAGAAGGAGTGTTTCTGGTAAAAAAGAAAACAGAAAGAAAAATGGCTACAAATAAAAGGGCTAAAAAAAGCCACAAAAACATACTATACTTTTGTTGTGAGTTCTGTTTTGTATTCATGCTTCCATTATAGTAAATGTAATGGAATAATAAACGATTAGTTTGGAGGACATATTGTGGATTTTTCAAATTTTCTTCAACAAACATACTTTAACAACCCAATCACCAATTACATCTGGGCATTGTCCATTTTTATTGTTGGCTTCATCTTCTCCCGAGTTATTCTCCGAAGATGCTTGATTCATTGGTTGGTAAAAAAAACAAAAGAAACCGCAAATCAATGGGATGACGTTCTTTGTGATGTTGTTAAAAAAACAATCATTCCACTGTGCGAGTTACTTGTAATCTACATATCTCTTCAATTTATTACGTTTTCTCCTCAAATTTCTATATGGGTCAATCGAATTTTCTTCCTTTTCACCGTCTATATCATTACCAAATCACTTACTGCCTTCATAAAAAATTGGATTCTACACCTACTGAAAAAACAGTATTCTCAGGAGTCTGCACAGCATAATTTTAAGGGTTTAATCCAAATCATAACGGTTTTTGTATGGATTATTGCTGGATTGGTAATTTTGGATTATTTTGGTGTTGACATAACAGCTTTAATCGCCTCCGTTGGAATTGTTGGTCTAGCAGGAGCTATGGCAGCAAAAGGAATTGTAGAGGACGTCATTTGTTACTTTTCCATTATCTTGGACAAACCGTTTGAAGTGGGGGATTTTATTTCTTTCTCAGATCATCATGGTACTTTAAAAGCAATTGGATTAGCAAGTTCCCGCATCCAAAGCTTAAGCGGAGAAGAAATCGTAGTGTCGAACTCTCAACTCATCAATGATTTAGTCCGGAATTATAAAAAAATGGAGGAACGCAGGATTTCTTTTAGCGTTGGCATTTTATATGAAACTCCCGCCTCTTTGGTGAAAGAAGTACCCTCTATCATTCAAACCATTATTGAAGCACAGGATTCAGCTCGATTTGCTCGATGTCACTTTAAGAGCTTCGGTGATTTCAGTTTGAACTTTGAAGTTGTATATTTTGTTTTAACCAATGATTATGACTTATATATGGATGTTCAGCAATCTATCAATGTGTCTATCTTCGAAAAATTCGAAGAAAAGGGAATTGGCTTTGCATATCCAACGCAGCTCATCTACACAAAACCTCAATCTGATGAATAGCGCAGAATCTCACTAAGTAAAAGCTGATAGATTTCTTCTGTTGTACCTGTTTTTTGGATTTTACCGCTCTTGAATAATACTGCTTTTTTGCCGGATCCTGCCATACCAATGTCTGCACTTGCTGCTTCTCCGGGTCCATTCACTTCACAACCCATCATGGCTATATGGATTGACTTCTTAAGGTGAATGGTATCTTTTTCCAACCTTTGAACATATTGCCGAAGATTCCATTTGCAACGCCCACAAGTGGGACAACTGGTGATTCGTACACCACCATACAACCCAAAAGATTGTAGCAAATATCGAGCAGCAAGTACCTCATTGCGTAGTTCTCCGGTTAAAGAAACACGAATTGTGTTACCAATTCTACGCTCCAAAAGAGGTGATAAACCTATTGTGGTCTGTATTATTCCGGGAATCAAAGGTCCTGCTTCTGTTACCCCGATGTGGATGGGATATAAAAAGTTATCATATAACCATGCATTCATGAGATAATTAAGACGTATTTCAGAGGTTTTGACAGAAAGTACAATCTGGTGAAAATCTTCTTCCTCTAAAAGCTGTACTTCCTTTCGGATAAGTTTTTGAATCTCGCCAATCATTTCCTCCTCATCGTAGATATTTCGTATAGAACCTCCATTTACACCAACGCGTATGGGAATCTCATACTCTTTAGCAGTAGATACTATTTTCCGAATATCCTCTTTGCGCTTTACATTTGAAGGATTTAGTCTGAGTTTATGAACACCTTTTTTAATACACTCAATAGCAATTTGCGGATGAAAATGAACATCCGCTACAATGGGCAGGGTCGTGTTTGACAATAAAAAAGGAATCGAATCTACTGCTTCAAAATCAGGAAAAGCAACCCGAATAATCTGACATCCAACTTCTTCTAACTCTTTCAATTGCTGCAAAACAAGTTTCTTTTGAGCGGGATGACAGCTTAACATGCTTTGGATTGCGATTGGATGATCTCCCCCAATAACGATATCGCCAATATGAATAATGTTTTTTTTGCTCATAAACACATTTTATGATTGAAAGATTGAAAAACAAATTCATACTAGATTCATGAATCTGTGGATTGTTTTTTTATTATCGATGACTCCAATTGGAGAATTGCGCTTGTCCATTCCAAGTGGAATAGGGGCTGGTTTAGCATGGGATACTGTTTTTCTCATCTCTATCCTTGGTAATATGATCCCCGCTGTTATACTTGTATATACGTTGCCCCTTTTAGAACCGCTTCGGTACAGGAAAAACTTTTTTTTGTGGCGTTGGTTTGATAAAGCTCTCTTACACGCAGAGAGCAAACAAGACTTTGTAAACAAATATGGATGGATTGGGCTTATTTTACTGGTAGCAATACCTTTTCCAGGAACTGGAGCATATACCGGTTCTGTTGTATCTTTCTTGCTGCGCATGAACAAGAACCTTTCACTTTTCTACATATTGATTGGTGTTATTGGAGCTGGAGTCATTGTCACTCTTGCCAGTAAAGGCATCATCCACCTAGTATTGTAGATGATAGTTTTTTCAAGGAGGATTTCATGAAGAAATATGTAGTAGTCTTTCTGATTCTTTTTTTCTTTTGTGGAGCTTCATTAGTTGCCCTAGCCCAATCAGATGAAAAACCTGATACAATGCAAATCCATAAAGATCATTTTTATGCAGGAGAAACCTATCAAATACCCGAAACAGAGATAGAGCATAATCTTTTCGCTATTGGTTCCACGTTAAAAAACAAGGCCAATGTCGGAAAAGATGTTTTTATCCTGGGCAATAATTACACACAATCTGGTGAAGTACAAGGAAACTCTTTCCTTTGTGGTAACAAAATATGGATTGAAAAAGATGTATTTGGAGATGTATTCATTTTGAGTAACTATGTTGAAATATCTCCAGATAGTACAATCCACGGGAACCTATTTGTTTTTTCCAGTACTCTTACCATGAATGGTTCTGTAGAGGGAGTAGTACAGTTTACTGGGGATACAATGAGATTCACCGGTTTATCAACAGGAGCTGATGTTAATGCAAACACCATCATCATTGAAGACAATGCAAAAATCCATACACTTCGCCACAATAGCAATGCTTCGATATCTTTGTCAGATTCAGCTGTAATCGAAAATATCGACTCAAAGCCTATGCCTGTTAAACCAGAAGAAACACAAGCTCCTCCAAAAAAGGAATTCCCTTTCCAGGCAAAAATTTTTTCATTGCTAGCTGCTTTGTTTATTGCATTTGCAGTGTATTATGTGTTTCATAAGACTAGCAAAAATTCGGTTGAGGGTCTTAAGAAAAACTTTTGGACGTCTTTGGGTATTGGTATTTTATTTTTAGTAGCACTGCCAGTATGTCTCTTGGTACTTCTCATCGTTGGCTTTGGATGGAAAGTAGCAATAGCATTGCTATTTGGATCTATTGCATGTTGGATGTTTGCTCATGCCATTGCGGGAATTGCCTTGGGATACTATGTGTTTCTTTGGACTACGAAAAAGGAACGGTATGACTGGTTGAGTGTTCTAACTGGTGTAGTGCTTCTATACTTAGTTCGATGGATTCCAATCGTTGGAGCATTAATTAGCATACTCTTGACCATTATTATGCTAGGAGCATTCTTACGTGTAATGTGGATCGAAAACCACCAAGTGGAATAAAAAAATGCCGAAGGGGGGACTCGAACCCTCACGGAGAGTGAACTCCTGCAGATTTTGAGTCTGCCGCGTCTACCAGTTTCGCCACTTCGGCTTGTTTGATGAATCGATATTGTATTGTACTATAAAATTTGAAAAATTAAACTCTTTGATTTATTGCATGCAAATAAACAAAAAGACTGGTTCAATGGCGTGATAGGATGTACCAATATCAGAAGGAACTCCGTGTTTAGCATTTGGATCAATCTTCATTGTACAGGGAATCCCAACGCGCCTACATTTATCTTCGAGTGTGTATGCCATGGATACTGGTACTATAGGATCCAATGCACCATGAATGATACAAGGACTACACTCCTCTTCATCGACTTGAACATCGTAGGATATTGTGCCGATTTTTAAATCATCTGATTGGAA
>DAIMET010000006.1:19111-32942 GCA_036725105.1 Calditrichota bacterium | reverse complement strand
AGGGTTGTGTTTTATTTTTCAGACATGAAAGGGTAAACAAAGTCTCTTGCGGGAGAAAAGCACTCTTTTGTGTTTCGAATACTTGTCCACCTGAGTAGATTAAATTCACTACCGGCTTTGTCATTGGTTCCAGAGCTTCTTCCACCGCCAAAGGGTTGATGACCAACAACAGCACCTGTCACTTTATCGTTAATGTAGAAATTTCCAGCAGCATGACGCAACACTTCTTCTGCTTGAATAACAGCTTCTCGATCATGCGCAAATACTCCTCCAGTTAAACCATATTCTGAGGTAGTATTGCAGAGTTCAAGAGTCTCTTGATACGCTTCATCTTTGTAGATGTAAATGGTAATAACAGGACCAAAAATCTCTTCCTGCATCGTTTTAAAATGAGGATCTGTCGTTAAAATAATGGTTGGTTCGATGAAGTATCCTTTGGAATCATCGCAAGTTCCGCCCCAGATAACTTTGGCATCCTGATGATTTTTCGCATAATCGATATAGCTTTTAATTTTATCAAAAGAGGCTTTGTCGATTACAGCATTCATAAAATTGGAAAAATCTCTTACATCGCCTATTGTTACTCGTCCTAACTGTTCTTGAAGTTCTTTCCAAATGTCGTTCCATAAAGATTCTGGCAGATATGCTCTTGAATTTGCAGAACACTTCTGTCCCTGGTATTCAAAAGCACCCCGGACAATGGCAGTAGAAACTTCTCTGGGATGAGCAGATGAATGCACTACTAAAAAGTCTTTTCCTCCTGTTTCTCCAACAATTCTCGGATAAGACTTATATTTGGAAAGGTTCTCAGCTGAACGCTTCCAGAGCATTTGGAACACTTCGGTTGACCCAGTAAAATGGATACCAGCAAAATGTGGACTCTCCAGCACAAGATCTGTAATCATAGAAGAAGAACCAGGGATAAAATTTATTACACCCTTGGGTAGTCCTGCCTCAATGAGTATTTTCATGAATACATAATTGGAATATACAGCCGTTCTAGCTGGTTTCCAGAGTGCTACATTCCCCATGAGGGCAGGTGCAGAAGGAAGATTTCCTCCAATCGAAGTAAAATTAAACGGAGTAATTGCGTAAATAAAACCTTCTAGTGGTCGGTATTCTAATCGATTCCAAATACCTTTGGAGTTATTGGGTTGTGTTTGATATATGTTTTGCATGAAATATGCATTGTATCGAAGAAAATCAGCAAGTTCTGCAACACAATCTATTTCAGCTTGAAAAGCACTTTTGCTCTGACAAAGCATTGTGGCGGCATTCATCTCAGCTCTGTAAGGGCCTGCCAATAATTCAGCTGCACGTAAAAATACTGCAACTCGTTCTTCCCAAGGCATTACCGACCATGTTTTCCAAGCTTCCTGAGAAGACTGGATTGCTCTTTGTATTTCGTTCTCTCCAGCTTGGTGAAAGGTTGCCAAAGTGTGCTGATGATCATGTGGGCATATGCATTTTCCCAATTTTCCAGTTTTTACTTCTTCGCCATGGATGATTAAAGGAATTTCTAAAGTAGTTTGATACATCTCTTCGAGTTTATTTTTTAGTTGAGATCTTTCAGGGGAATTTGGGGCATACGACAAAATCGGTTCATTTTCGGGAACCGGTACTTTGTAGTTCGAATTCATACCTACCTCCAGAATATTGTTTGTGCCTTTATTATATCAAAGTCGTTTGGAAAAAAATGACAAATTATGGGGATGTCGTTTTTTTCCCTATGTTTACCGTCCACAAACTCACGATAATAAAAAGAGAACCCATCCATTGCAAAGGTGTCATTGTTTCATGCAATAGCAAATATCCACCTAGCACCCCCGCAACCGGTACAAAATTAACATATGTGGATACAATGGTAACGCCAATGATTTTTACAGCATAGTTGTAAAATAAAAATGCCAGCACTGAACAGACGATGGACAAGTATAAAAAGTGAATCCATAAATGAATTGGAATTGTCATTGTGAATCCTTCTTCCAGCAATGCAAAAGGGATTAATAGTAGAAAACCATATATGCTTTGCCATGAAGTTGCATGAAACGTATCCATTCGGGTATGCAGATAAGAAGCTATAAACGTAAACAAAACCCAGCAAGCCACGGCTCCCAGCATCAGCAGGTTGCCTTTCAAAGGATCCGAAGCTGCACTCGAAGATGCCTGTGTAGAAATCAACAGGTATGCTCCCATAAATGAAATCCCTATCGACATAAGTTGCCAGAAACGCAAGCGCATTTTGTAGATAAGCCCGGAAACCAATCCGGTTACGATAGGAATAAGAGCGATAATGATGGAGGCATTAGAAGCAGTAGTATAAAGAATACCTCTGGCTTCAAACCAAAAATACAACACTACTCCTGACAGCCCACTAAAGAAAAGTACAATGTGATCTTTCCAATTCAATCGCTTTTTCTTTTTTCGGAATACCAACATTAAAGAAAAAACGAAAGCTACAATTCCATATCGGATAGCTATCATTGTCATGGGTGGAATGCCTGCCAGCAGTATTGCCTTCATGCTAACAAATGACAATCCCCAGGAAGCAGCAGCAATGAGCACTAAAATATTCGCCCAAACCCGAACAGTGGAAGAATTATCCATAAATCAGATGGTTTTAATGCTGTAAAATGTTGGTTTTGCTCAATGCCTTTTCAACAATGACCGCCAACACACCTCCACTTAGTGCAGTAAATAGTTGTGTTATTCCAAACATTTGAGCAGCTGCGGGTGGAAGAGAAACGATGTATGCGATCGCAATAACAAAAACACCATATTTCAAGATGGATCCAACAACGATACCAATCGTAGTTTTATACAATTGAATGGTTTTACCACGAAATAAAGAAAATCCGATGACTAGAACGGTGTTGGCAACCATAATAACAGGTACCATTTCTGGTCTTCCCATAATTCCTGCAACCATTGCAATTAAAGGAGTAATCAATCCAAGTGCAACTCCACCCCAAACACCCAGTAACATACAAGCTATTAATAACAAAAGGTTAACAACTGGACCGGTAATAAATTGGGGAAGCTTAAACATCTGAAAACCAATTGTGATAGCAACCAAAATAGCTAATCGAACCATCCATTGAACAGAAGAACGCATTTTCAAATCTTGATTTGTACTCAATTTTCACCTCAGTTCCAATAGGGTACTATTATTATATAATGGTTTTATGCTGAAAAGGAATATACTAAACAACCAGTTTTTTCGTAAGGAATAGATTCATGTCAAGGAACATACGCTTTATTCACTGTAGTGATCTTCATTTAGAAGCTCCTTTTAAAGGAATTCATCTTGAAAATGAAGGGATATGGAAGATACTTGAAGGATCCACCTTTCGTTCCTTTGAAAAAGTTGTTCAAACCGCAATTACGCAGGAAGTTGATTTTGTACTCATTGCTGGAGATTTGTACAATTCATCCAATAAAAGTGTTCGAGCACAGCTTTTTTTTCTTCATCAAATGAAATTACTAGCTGATCATAATATTCCGTGTTTATTTGTTCATGGCAATCATGATCCTATTGACAGCTGGGTTGTAAAATCTGAACTTCCATCAACCATTTTTCAGTTTCCACCCTATGTTTTTTGCAAAAGCCTCTATCGCACTCACGAAGAAAAGCCCTTTGTGAATATCATCGGTTACAGCTATCCAAAGAGAGATGTACAAAAAAACATTGCACAAGAAATTGCACAGCACTCCCGATCTCTTGACCAAGATACTTTCAATATTGGTCTTCTTCACTGCAATGTAGGAGGAGATCCCAGTACAGAAAATTACGCTCCATGCTCTCTTCAAGACTTACTCCAATCAAATATCCACTACTGGGCATTGGGGCATGTGCACACTAGAAAAGTTTTACATGAAAACCAACCAGCTGTAATATATCCTGGCAATACGCAGGGTTTGCATATTAACGAATCCCAGCAGAAAGGTCTCTATCTTGTTGATGTTCACGATCAAGAAGTTGATTATCGATGGATTGAGACCAGTTCATTTCTGTGGTTTCAACCTACACTACAAGTAGCTGACAGTACCATTGATTCTATTAGTGAGGATGTTATCCAAGCTATGATTGAAAACACCCAATCCTTACCAGGCATTTTTCGTTTCACACTAGAAGGTCGTACCAGCCTCCACCACATTCTTCAAAAAGAGATCCATGAAATCGAAGATAGTATCCGAGAAAATCTAGAACAAGAATACTGTTACCTTGAATCAATCAATCTGCAAACAAAACCCGACATTGACATTGAAGCCATAAAAAAAAGAAAAGATTTTAATAGCTTGTTTGCTCATAAGGCTGAAGAGCTCTTAAACTCTGAAGATATTTCTGTCAAGATTGCTACATTGCTAACCGATATGCCACTAGATAAACTTTTCAAAATACTTCCTGAAAATCATTCGTCAATACCGTGGGAAAATATTGTTACAAATGCATTATATCTTGGACTGACACTTTTAGCGGAAGAAAAAAATGAGAGTTAAATCCATTTTTATTGACCAATTTGGGGGATATGAAAAAACCAAACTTGAGTTTCTTCCAGGTTTTTCCTTGTTCTTCGGTTCCAATGAAAGCGGTAAAACCACATTAAGGCATTTTTTTCAGCAAATGTTGTTTGGTTTTCCCAAAAAAGCGACCAATTCAGATCGCATATATTCACCCTTCAGTGGAGGCAAACCATCTGGCACAATGAACATTGTGAGTGATACTGATCAGGAATATCAAATTCAAAGGCAAGATCAAAAAGTCTCCATACTTCATCCTGATCAAACCGTTTCTAATAGGGAAATTGATCATTCTCTTTGGAATGGCATTGACAGAGAAACATTTCGCCAAATTTTCTGCATGGATATCAAAGACTGGAATGGTTTGTCATTCATGAACAAAGAAGAGATGCAAAACAGATTTTTATCTGCCAGCTATGGAGTTCGATCTTTATCGCATGCTCTTGGTCAACTTCAGAAACAATACAAAGAAATATTAACCCCAGGTGGTCGCGTTCAAGTATTGAACAAATTACACAAAGAACTCAAGGAGACGAACAAAAAAATCCGAGACCGGGCATTATTAAGTTCAGAATATATCAAGTGGAATGAAGAAATTAGTGCATTGAACAAACAAATTGAAGAAATGCAGCAAACAATCAAAGAGCTTGAAAAAGAAACTACTTATAGAGCTTTATGGAATGAGATGAAAAATGACTGGGGAAGATATCAAACCATTCGTACGGAATTGGATCAATATCCAGCCATTTTCTCTTCTCTTGAGTATTCGGAAAGCATTCTAGAAAAAGCACAAAGATTAGATCAAGAAATACAAGATATGCAAGAATCGCTAAAGACGATCCAAAAAAATCTTGATACACTACAGCAAGAATATAACTCTATCCAAATTGATTTGAATATCATGGAGATTGCTCCTTCTATTCGAGAACTCATTGAGAAAAAAAATCAATTTGCCCAAGCTCTGGAAGATTACCCAATAATCAGTCTTGAAAAGAAGAAAAAAGAAGATGAACTCAAGGTAATCTTGTCTAAGATTGACCCTCAGTGGGATGAAAATGGTTTGCAAAACATTTCTTTTCATACTGCAGAAGAAGAATTACAGATATACCGCTGGAAAAAAGAATACGAAAAATTGGATCAAAAATGTCAAAACATTGAACACTTAGTAGCGAAGTTAAAAGAAGATCAGTCCAACCTAGAGCATAAGCGAGAAAAAATACTCCGTTATATGGAGGAAAAGGAATCTCAAATGCTCTCTCAAGAAGACTATTCTTCCCTATCGATTCAATATCAGCAGTGCAAAGAGTTTCAGAAACATCTCTCTTACGAACAACAAAAAAAGATTGAATCCTCTACAAAACCGTACTCCTTTGCATCTTCGTCGAAAACAATCTTCTTGATTCCGTATATTACTCTTCTCGCAAGTTTTTTTGGAATCCTTCTTTCTCCCTCTCTTCCATTTATTCGGAATCTTTCGGTAGCTGTTGGCATTGGTAGTGTTCTTGTTCTTTTCTTTTTTCACTTTTTTACACGTCATCAACGACAAACAAATGAAACTTCCTTTATACAAAAAGAGATTGAATCGTATTGCAAGACAAATAACCTACTGCTAGAGTCTTGCTCCTATTCTGGAATCACATCTTTACTATTGTCGTGGGAAAAACAACTTGAAAAACAACGCGATTTAGAACAGCAGATAGCTCGATGGAAAGAAACAATACAAGATATCGATTCCGATCTAGTGCAGATATCCTCACAAATGCAAAGAATGAGGGAAGAGCAGAAAATTGCAAAGGATCAACAAAAAGAGATTACAGATCAATGGAATAATTGGAAACAAAACCACCATCTATCCAACCAAATATTGATTCAAGATGCAGATTTTCTGTTTTCTATCATGAAGGATGCTCAAAATACAGGGGCATCCTTACAAGAATTCTCAGATCGATTGGTACTGGTTCAAAATACAGTTTATGCAGTGCAGAAACAACTACAAAATCTTTTTAGTCAGATTGGCGAAGAACGTCCTTTAGATCGTTTTACTGCAGATTCCATAACTCAATTACAAAAATTATTGTCAGATACAGAAGAGTCTCAACGACGAAAAAATGAAATTGAAATGAAAATAGCGCAAGAAAAAAACCATCAATCTGAGATACTTGAGCATCTGGCTAACAGAAAAAATCAATTTAACTCACTATTGGAATCCTATCACGTAGATCACCTCGAACAGCTTGAATCCCAAACGATGCAATATAAACGTTATCGCACTAGAAAAGAAGAACAGGAAACGTTGTACCAAAGGCTTTATGGTAGAGTTGGGAATGAAGAACAATGGTCAAATGTTTGCAAAATCCTTTCTGAGCTTGATTTTCAAGACAATGAAACCCAGTTAAAGAACTGTTTCGAGCAGATTGAAAACATAAAACACGGCAGCAATGAAGCCGTTGAAAAAAGAGGAAAGTTGCAGCAAAGAAAAGAAGATCTTTCATCAAATACTGAAATGGAACAACTTCATCAAAAGAAAGAATCAATCGAAGTTTCTATTCACGAAAAAGCAGAAGAGTGGCTAACCAGTGTAGTGGCGTATTCTTTAATTCAACAAACAAAATCTGTTTTCGAAGAAAAACAACAACCTGGTGTAATTCGCTTTGCAAGCCAATGGATATATGAAATTACTGACCATCGGTACCAATTGATGAAAACAAGCTCAGAAGAAGATAAATCTGATAGTTTTGTACTTTTCGACACAACACACAAAAGAAAAACCGAAGATGAATGGAGCGATGGATTAGCAGATCAGGTATATCTCGCTATTCGAATAGGGCTTATTCAAGAATTAAGCGAACACGGAGAAACACTACCTTTGTTTTTAGATGACATTTTGTTACGGTTTGATGTAGAAAGACAAAGAAAAACAGCCAGGTTGTTGTTAGAATTGTCAGATAAGCATCAAATATTATACTTTTCTTGCCATTCATCACTGCTACATCTTTTTCAATCTATAGCACTTGAAAATCCTTCTCAAAATGCTTCTTTTTACACTATTGATCGTTTCTCTATCCAATCTATCCCATCGGAGGAAATCCATGAACGTCCAATGGCCGCATTGTTCAGCTCATAAAAGTTTTGCAAGTGATAACAACTCTGGCATTCACCCTAAGGTGATAGAAGCCATCAATAGAGCAAATGTTGGTCACTGTATAGCATATGGAGATGACCCTTATACAAATAGGGCCCAAGAGGTTTTTAAGCATATTTTTGGATCCTCTACTGAAACATACTTTGTATATAACGGAACTGGAGCTAACATTACTGGTTTGTCGTGTATCACAAAACCGTTTCATGCTATAGTCACCACAGATACTGCTCATATTGTATGCGATGAGTGTGGGAGCCCTGAAAAGATAACAGGTTGTTCACTAAAAGCATTACCCAATCACCTAGGAAAATTATCCCCCCATCAACTGGAACCATTTACAGAAATCCTGGGAGTAGAACACCATTCCCAGCCCAGAGTGGTTTCGATTACACAAGCAACAGAACTTGGTACAGTGTATACTCTGGAGGAAATTCGAAACATTTGCAATTTTGCCCATGAAAACAATATGCTCGTTCATATGGATGGAGCACGTATTGCAAATGCAGCTGCTACATTAGAAGTGTCGCTACGCTCCCTAACTTTTGAATGCGGAGTTGATGTTCTATCTTTTGGTGGAACTAAAAATGGCCTTGCTTATGGCGAGGCATTGGTTTTTGCCTCCAAAGAACTTGCGAATGAATCAAAGTACTTTCGAAAACAAAATGCTCAGCTTGCCTCCAAGATGCGATATATTTCTGCTCAGTTCCTGGCTTATTTTGATGAAGATCTATGGCTACACAATGCAATGATCTCCAACCGTTTAGCAAAATTTCTCCAAAACAAGATTCAAAGAGATCTTCCTCAAATATCTATTACCAGGCCTGTAGAATCGAATGCAGTTTTTGTTCGACTTCCAAAAGAAAAAGCATCCAAAATGCAAGAAATATCCTTTTTCTATCCTTGGGATTTCGCAACTTCTGAGTATCGCTGGATGACATCATACGATACAACAGAAGAAGATTGCGAACTATTTATTGCATTGATGAAAAAAGTGTTATCGGAATAAGACAATATTATGAATCGTGATACAATAGTATCATGAAAACGTTCCTTTCTAGCCTACTTTGTCTATTTTTGTTTTCATGTACACTTTCTTTTGTTTCTTGCCAAAAAACAAACATTAACCCTGCAGAAGATTCCTTCTTACCATCTGCGAGAACCAGCAAAGTTTCTCAACTTTCTGTTCGGTTTTCTTCTCAAATTCCTGATAACATGAGAGTTTTTATACCTAAAAGCAATCCCGGATCCTACGTAGTGTATGATGAATTTGACGGAAATCCTGGTGAAGAAGGAGTGATCTTTCTTGATCATCCTGACTACCCCAGTCATCTACAGCTGAACCTTTACTCCAAGGAAGAAAACACATGGAAACAAAAAGGTTGGAGTCTAATTCAGGGAGAACTACTAGATTGGGTGTATCTTCATAAACAATTTATCTATGTTGGAGTGCAACAACACAACAAAAAAAAGACGCTGTATATATACCTTATTGACACAATAGCTGAAGAATGGTCTCTCAGTAGAGTGAACTCTATCGATTACGATAAGCTATACATTGAAAACTTTCCCGGAGCCTATGGAAATGATGACAAACCCGAGATCGCAAGATGGATAACAGATGAAGATGGCATTGAAACTATTCAATTGTTCCGTTTGAGCAGTTGGGAATATAATTTTAACTTTGTTTTTGCAGAAGATTCCTACCCTTATTTCTACCCATCTATTGTAGAAGAATACAAAGAAAAAGTACGTAGCAATAGCTCAAACCTGGAGTTAAGCATTCAATTAATTGAGTACGAAACATATGCGCAAGATAGCGCCATCGCTCTGCAAAAGATTAAAAGATTACTCCAATCACAAATGAATACGCTTTCTACTGAACAAAAGAATCTTCTTGTATCTTTACAATGTAGATGTCTTCTTCAGTTAGGACAGTACGAAGAAGCACAATTGATTTTACAAAACTGGATTCCTGATATTCCAGATGAACCCTTCCCAATGAAGCTTTTTAAGAAAAAAGCATATATTTTCCTCCAAGACTCGCTTTTAAAACAAGGTAAATATTCTGCATCAAAGAGTGTTTGGGAGCTAATGCCAAAGATTCCATCAGAAGAATACCAAAAGCAACAATACCCGATCGAATTACCCCCTCAAATTGATATTGAACCAAAAGCAAGTTATATTGAACCCTATCAAAGCGTTCAAAACTACTTTCAGGCTAGAGACTTTCACAATCTTCTCCTCCGTTGGGATTCATTTCGTGAATGGGGAACATCTCAATCCCCTCCTATTGAGATATCTGATCCCGTTTTACCTTCACTGCTCCCTGAAACATTTGAGGGAATGGTTCTATTTCAAGTGAAAAACATGGGAACTGTTATTGCGTGGGCAGAAGGTCAGACCATTCACACTACAGCACTTTTTTATATTGATTCCTTTTCTCATCAACATTCTGAGTTTTCAAAACCAGAAAAATTTTACACTAATCAAGGCAAAATGGCATTAATTCTTCACGAAAAGCCTTCTCAAGATTTGTCACTAAAAGCATATCAATACTTCGATCTATCCAATGATCAATGGCGTCTTCAATGGACTTCCCCCTTTTATCCAAATGGATCTATTCACATCAATGAGCCTAATTTTGAAATAGTAACAGCAAAAGGGCAAATCATATTAGATCCAACAGGAAAAAGTTACCTTTTTGGAGAATGCAGCTCTTCAACCTATCATCGCTTTTACGAAGAGGTATGGATTTTGGATCAGGAAACATACAGATTGATGAGTTCTAGTATTGTTCAGTCTCCCTATCAAACGCTTGTTGACTATCTTCATTACATGTATAATAGCAACACTGAAAAAGCAAAAGAATTCGTAACGGACCCTTCCCTTATTGAACAAACAAAGGAACTTGAGATCGTAGGCAATACTGGCTTTTACTCTTGTCTGAAATGGGTCCAGAATTCAAAAGGAGAAGACGTGATAACCTTCCGAGTCAAAGATACAGAAAATGTAGCCTTTTATTTTTCCCGAAAACAGGGGCGGTATACAATATACAAAATTGAAGAAAATCCTGATTTAACAGGACTTTTTCCTCAAGTTTCTCAGTAAGTTAGTTTTCTTATGAACCTGCATTCCACTAAAGGTATTCCATACAATGCAATAGAAAGCCTTCTCCAATACGTTCAGTACCCCACTAGAGCTGTACACATTACCAAGATACCTTTTGGCCAGAAAGTCGAAACTATGCTGAAGTTTCTATCGATTAACCTTATTGTACAAATTGTTCTGAGCTCTATCACAACTTTTATACTATTCTCGGTTGATTCTCAACTTGGTTCTACAACTACAAACGAGTTAACTGATTTTGTGCAATCTAACTCCTATGTATACATCCTGCTTATTGGGGGAATAGCACTTCCTTTTTTTGAAGAAATTGGTTTTCGTTTACCTCTATTTTTTCACCCTGTTTCACTTGGGATTGCCTTATCCTATATTCTAATTTTATCATTCTCTGTCTTTTTTCAACAAACGCCGTCCAATCCTTTCTTCACCTTATTGATGATCGGTATCTCGCTATTTATTGGTGGAATAGGGATTTTCGTTTTTTACCAGAAAAGAGCTTCCATTGAGTTATTCTGGAAAAAGCATTTCCGATGGATTTATTATGGATTTGCCATTCTATTTGGATTGTTGCATATTTCAAATTTCTCTAGTGCTTCGCTTTGGGTGTTTTGCCTAACCCCTCTCCTGGTTCTACCACAGTTTCTATCTGGTTTGGTGATTGGGTATATACGAATGCAGTTTGGTTTTTTTTGGGGCTTTACTTTTCATGCAGTGTGGAATAGCGCTCTGTTATCTTTAGCCTATGCTGCATACCATTTTCTCATGTTATAAAGAAAACATTGTAGAGGTGTTTGGTGGATTTACATTTCTCAACCTATATTTTTCTATGTGCATTTGGATTCATTGGTGCTTGGGTAGATAGCATTGCGGGAGGCGGTGGCATAATTACTATACCTGCCTATTTAGCTGCTGGTTTACCCCCTCAGCTGACATTGGGAACAAATAAACTTTCGGCAAGTTTTTCCTCTTTTACAAGTTCTTTCAAATATTTATGTTCAAAAAAGACGAACCTTCGCTTAATGGCATTTCTAGCTCCGTTCACCCTGATTGGCTCTATTGTTGGTGTGAGAACCATCCTATCCATCAACAATGCTTTGCTGAACGTCCTACTTAGTATTGGCATTCTGTCAATTGGTCTTTATTCTATCTTCCACCCATCTCTTGGTTCTGTAGACACATCTCTAAAGCGACCTACAAAAAAAAGCATTTGGATCGGGATGTTATTTTCATTGCTACTGGGATTCTATGATGGTTTTTTTGGACCTGGAACCGGATCATTTTTAATGTTCATTTTCATAAAACTTTTTGGTTTTGATTATCTAAAATCCAGTGCTAATGCCCGTTTTCTAAATTTCATCAGCAACATCACATCATTAATCACTTTCATTTTGTACGGGAAGGTCTTGTTTCTTATTGGTATTCCCGTGGGAGTTTTCATGATTGCTGGTTCCTGGTTAGGATCTCACATGGCAATTAAAAACGGAAACAAGATAGTAAAACCGATTTTTGTAATTGTAACACTCGCTGTTGCTGTTAAACTTATTATAGACTTACTCTAAAGTTCTTATCCCTAACAAAACAAAGGAGTATACATGAAACAACTTCTGGGTAAGAATATATGGATTATCTTGCTATCCATTGTTGTGATTGTTTTTGTCCTGATCTATGATTTCCGACACTCTCGCGTATTCCCACCCAACGATACGATTCCCTTTATGACCTGTTTTGAGGAAGAAGCAAGCACAAACTACATCTCTCATCAATGGAACTTGCGTGATGGGACAGTTTTATTTGCTGATAACCCTTTGTTTGTATCCTCTGAGAAATGTACGAACTCTCTTGTATGGAACGGAGATCAAGAAGCATTATTCCCTCCTTCCTTTGAGCCTTGTATCATCATTCCAGAAGATTCGACATTCCACCCTATATATGTACGATTAAAATCATCCCTTTCCATTCAAAGAATTTTGCGTCCTACTTTATCCATCCAACTTTCCATTCAGGATTATGGTAACCACACTCAAGCAACTGCAGAATATTATGGGTATAAACAAGACAAAATTACTCTCAGACCTGATCTAGATGAGTATACCAATGCAGTTCTTATACGACCTTTAGATGCTATGGAGATCGAAGCAACTACCTATATGTATTTTCAATTTGCATGGTTGGATCATGAAACCAATATAAAATTTGGTGTAGTAGAGGGACAATGGTCTGATCAATCCTTGCAGTGGAGAATTGTAACGAACGATATTGAATTTCAAGAAACTGGTGAAGGGAGTAACGTCGTCGTTTGTCAGGGACGAATCTGGTTTGCTCTATTGGATGGTTCTGTTCGTTCTATTCTCCTTCATAATGGAACAGTTGAAAACCGGGAAAATCTAAAAACCAAAATTGATTTGGACGCTCATAAACGAATTCAAGCAGAACTGTACCGTTACCAAAATACTCTTATCATGAGAAAGGTATACGATCAATCCAATTGTAAAATCCTTGTCGTTGAAAACAATTCTATTACCAGCAGAATCGAGGTATCAAAGGATTTTGTTACCATTTTCCAAAACGAAAAAGAAACAATGATATACCAAAATGAAGCAGGGCACAAGAACCCTTCTAACTGGTTGTTTCCGATTTATTAAGGAGGTACCCCTATGAAATGGAAATCTTTTTTCATTGTATCTACTCTTCTCATTTTATGCTTCTCTTCTACTCACTGCTCTTTCCAAAAAGCAAATCCAGATCTAATGGCAGATTTAAATCATATACAAATGACAGAGGATGGTTGGTTTGTAACATTATCCAATACACCCATCAATACCATTAGCTTAACGAACGATCATGCCTTTGGCTCAACAGACTATGGATTACTTCACTTTTTCCCCCTTCCTGAAAATCCAACCGGAGAGATATTATTCCCGGTATCTCAAGAACGGTGTTTGAATCATTTTGTTGGAAGTGGTACAGATGCTGATGGCAACCTTATCAGTCGCTACTTATCTATTGAAAATCAATCCATTCAAACAAAAGATTTATACTGTTCCC
>DAIMET010000006.1:3362-19011 GCA_036725105.1 Calditrichota bacterium | reverse complement strand
CCAAACCAACCTACCACAATGACTTTAAAAGACGCATCCTTTAGCGATGTATTGCAAAGGTTTTACATAGCATACCGTTATGATTCGTTAGACCAACGAAGCTTACAAATACAATCCTACACTACAAATGGTGAGTTCCTCCAGGAAAAAACAATAAACTTCAATCCAAGTGGTTCTTTTCCTACCTCATCGATTTTTACTTTCCTTAAAGAAAAACATCCTCTCTTGATTGGAGAGCTTTTTAATCAAGGTGAAATTGTATGTATCAATACAGAAGGTTTTGAAGAATTATGGAGATTTTCTATTGACTCAAAGGCTAGTGTTTTAGATATGATGGTTGATCTTACCCACAAAACCATGTATTCATTATTAACAGATGGGAGTCTTCTTGCAATAAGTTTGGACCATGGAACATTGATAGAAAATAAACATATTGGACCATCCATGGATGTTGAATATTCAAATGGATCTATGCTTTTTTATGACGGATACGCGATTGGTTGTCTAAATAATGCTGTTGGAAGACCGTATCGAAGCATGTTTTTCTATGTATCTGTTCCATCGGTAGAGTGATAGAGATGGATAACGCTTATATCTGGTGGGTTAAACAAGCGAAAAGGTAAAACTGTAGCTCCTAAACCTCGATTAACAAACATTGTGGTTTGGTTTTTACGATACTCACCTTCAATATAACGCGGAAAAAACCCTTGATTTGGTGCATAGATTCCACCAATATAAGGGAAACGAATTTGTCCACCATGTGTATGTCCAGACAATACAATATCAACTTTAGCATTCACATACTGAGTGAAGAACTCTGGACGGTGAGCCAATAAAATCGTAAACATATCCTCATCATATTGCATTGACACACTTTCAATAATTCCTGTGTAATCTGCTGCTGGAGTAGCGAGTGCGTCACGAAGACCAATTAAAAGAAGGTGAGAAGAGTTATGCGTTAAAACAACTCCTTCGTTCATAAGGATGTTTACATGTACACTTTGTAAACTCTCCATCAAGCTTTGATACTCTTCGTTGGAGAGAGACTCCTCGTGATTACCTGTGACATAATACAAAGGGTAGTTCTTTGCCAATTCTTTCATTAACACCAAACCCTGCTTGTTTTCTTCACAGCGTCTTTCAATAAGATCTCCTGTAAATACAACAATAGAAGGCTTTGCGCATGCAATAATATGAAGAAGGTCTCTTTGAGACTTTCCAAAAGTAGCATCATGTAAATCTGAGATTTGAAGAATAGTAAATCCATGAAATGCTTCGGGTATCTTGTTAGTGTGTACTTCATAATGAGTAATCCTAGGTTGGTGATAAAAAAGCAAATCCATGACAAATACCCCCACAATCAGTAATATCGAAAAATAAATGAGCTTTTTCTTCATACCTGTTTATTCATTCCCACTTCTAAATGTCATTTTTATCACTTTGAAAGAATCAATCGAAGAGCAGCAAAAATCATAACTACCCCAAATATTCTTCTTAACCAAAGAGTGGGGATTTTCATAGCCCCTTTTGCTCCAAACAAAGCTCCAATAAAAAAACCAGCTACAATACAGACTCCAACCCAAACTTCTACATGACCATGTTTGTAATATTCCAAAGCACCCCACAAACCAATAGGTAAAACCATTAAAGCCAGGGTTGTTCCTTGTGCAGTTAACTGAGGAAAACCCATTAATACTAACATTGGTATAATGAGAATGCCTCCACCTATTCCCAAAAGGCCACTCAGAATGCCCCCAGCAAATCCAATAAAAACATATACGAACCAGTTTTGCATTTTGTTATCCACCTTTTTTCCACAGTTATTTGAAAACTGTGGCATTTTTTGAAAAGTGTACTTCTATTGAAGATTGCATTCAACCATTAGCACAACCCTCATTATACATATTGTTTGAGAATTTTCTCCCGGAGAAAAGAATTTAAAACCATGGATTATTGGAAAAAACGGATTTTTCCTCAATATTATCCACAGGTTTTCCACGGTTATTTTCTAAGAAGACTTGAAAAGGAGAAATTTAAGTTTCCTTTTTTTTTAGAAAAACTATTTCTCTATTTCAAAAAATGAGTTCTGTTTTACTTCTTGTCCCAGCCAGATTTAATCAAGTTTTTATTAAAATTGTTGGTGATTCTATACACAAGGGGCATCTTTTTGATAATTAGGAAATGCAGTTTCTACTAAATTCTCATATTTGCCCATTATCAAAGGTTTTTTGTACAATGCCATTTGTCTACTACCTCCACAAATCACCAACTTGTTTTTTAAAAAAAGGTTTTCATTTTTCTATATAATATTGCTCATGGAAGAGTTATTTCTTTGCAACTCGATTAGTTTTTTAGACATACTGCATCCATCTGATTTAATCATTTCTACTTCCAAAGTAACATCAATAACTGGCCCTTCTGGTTCTGGAAAAAGTACTCTTTTATACTTCCTCAATGGCACAAAAAGCCCTAGTTCAGGAGATATTTTCTACAAAGGACACAATATTCTCAACATCGACATTGTATTACACCGCAGAAAGGTTCTCCTGGTGGAACAAAAACCAGTATTATTTCCCGGTTCTGTCCAGGACAATCTTATCATTGGTTGTGAAATCCAAAAAAAGGCTATCCCTTCAAAACAGCAGCTCCAACAGTATTTGGATGAGTTTAAGTTACATGTTGCATTAGATGGGCCTATGTCCTCTCTTTCTGGTGGTGAATCACAACGCATTTGCATTATCCGGTGCTTGCTTCTAGAACCCGAAGTACTTCTACTTGATGAACCTACCGCATCCCTTGATGAAGTTACCGCAAATCATGTGATTGAATATATCATTGACATGCACCATCAAAATTCAATGAAGCTCATTTACTCCTCTCATTCAAAAAAGCTCTCCTCTATAGCAGACGAACACATTGATATTCAACAAAAAAAGATTTTACGGTTATCATGAGTGATATTGATCTTATACGGCTAATCATTGCATACAGCCTTATTTTGATGCTATATCTGTTTATGAAAATCCGTAGAATCCAACAAGACAAGCTACTCATTGTGGCTTCCTTCCGGATGACCATTCAGCTTGTTTTAGCTGGATACTTACTACGGTTCATCTTTCAAATGCACAACACTTGGTTGACTCTTGGTATCATCCTTCTAATGGTCACTTTTGCGGTGTTAAATGTAAGAAAACTTGCACAAAAACGGCTTACTTCCTCCATGGTAAAGAGCATTGTAGTAAGTTTATCAACCGGAACACTACTGGTTCTTGTTTTCTTTTTATTAGCAGTTGTAAATCCCCCTTCCCTGTTTGATCCTAGATACTGGATTCCATTAGCTGGAATGATTATTGGCAATGCGATGACGGGCATCTCCATTGGATTAAAAACACTACTGGACAATGTTGAATCCAATAAAGATCAAATACAAACATCACTTCACCTAGGAGCCCAGCCGCAAGAAGCCATTCGATCTATCGTTAACAAAAGCTTTGAAGCAGCCATTCTTCCCACCTTAAATTCGATGCTGGGGATGGGAATCATCTTTCTACCTGGCATGATGAGTGGTCAAATTATCGCAGGTTCCTCTCCAATAACAGCAATACGATATCAAATTGGTATTATGTTGGGAATTTCCGGAAGTGTTTCATTAAGCATTTTTCTTTTCTCAATCACTATTTGGAAAAGTTTTTTTAATGCAAAAAAGCAGTTTACTCCATAAAACTCTTCTTTTGTAAGAATTACATTGTTTTTGTGATATCATGTAAAGTGTGCCCACTAAAATGCTAATCACGTTTTTTTGGAGGATCATATGAAGGAAATACTCAAAGAATTGGGTATTGAAGATGTGAATTACGGAGCATGTTTAGGTCTTAATAACCAATGGATCAAAACACATGGAGAAAAGATTACAAGTTATTCACCCATTGATGGACAACCTTTAGCATCTATTATTCAAGCAACAACCGAGGATTATTCTCTTGTTGTGGAAGAAGCACAAAAAGCATTTCTCCAATGGCGTATGATTCCAGCTCCACAAAGAGGTTTGATTGTCCGAGATATCGGTAATGAGCTTCGCAGATTCAAACAACCATTGGGTACATTGATTTCCATTGAAATGGGGAAAATACTTCAAGAAGGTCTTGGTGAAGTACAAGAAATGATTGACATTGCAGATTTTGCGATAGGGCAAAGTCGAATGTTGTACGGATCAACAATGCACAGCGAAAGACCTTTGCATCGGATGTACGATCAGTACCATCCATATGGAGCAATTGGAATCATCACTTCGTTTAATTTCCCCGTAGCAGTTTGGTCTTGGAATGCTTTAATTGCCTTTGCTTGTGGAGATACCTGCATTTGGAAACCAAGTTCAAAGACCCCCTTATGTGCAATAGCGATCCAGAATATTGTAAACACAGTTTTTACAAAACACAACTTACCAGGTGTCAGCACTCTTGTCATTGGTTCTGGTGCAAATATTGGCGAAGCAATGATTCATGATCATCGCATTCCTTTGATCAGCGCAACAGGAAGCACAAGGATGGGTAAACGAATCGGTGAAGTAGTAGGAAATCGACTAGGCAAAACAATTCTTGAGCTCGGGGGTAACAATGCAATTATCATCGCCCCAGACGCTAATTTAGAGCTTGCTCTTCATGCTTCACTTTTTGGCGCAATAGGTACTGCAGGTCAACGATGCACCTCCACACGAAGAATTATCATCCATAAAACCGTAAAAAATGAATTTTTGCAATCCCTCATGAATGCATACAAACAGATAAAAATTGGTAATCCACTTCTTCCATCTATAAATATGGGACCTTTGATTGATGAACAGGCAGTCAAGCAAATGGAACATGCTATCGAACAATCCAAAAAGGAAGGGAGCACCATTCTATACGGTGGAGAACGTATCACTATTGACAAATACCTTGGTGGTTTTTATGTTACACCATGCATAGCAGATGTTCCCGGAAATATCCCCACGGTTCAAAATGAAACATTTGCACCTCTCCTTTATATAATGACATATGATTCATTTGACGACGCCATTAACCTCCACAACGATGTCCCACAAGGATTAAGCTCATCCATTTTTACAAACAATCTCCAGACTGCAGAGCTATTTTTATCCCATCAGGGTTCAGATTGCGGGATTGCAAACGTAAATATCGGAACAAGTGGTGCAGAAATTGGTGGTGCATTTGGTGGTGAAAAAGAAACAGGAGGAGGTAGAGAGTCAGGTTCTGACGCTTGGAAAGCTTATATGCGAAGACAAACCAACACAATTAATTATGGGAAAGAGTTACCTCTTGCTCAAGGAATTCAGTTTCATATTAAAGATCTGCAATAAATGATTGACATAGAAATACCCTCCATTGTAATTGTTAACAGCAAGATAAGTGATCAAGATGTTCTTTTCACTGCTTTAGCTCAACATAGGGCTAAAACCATTATCTCACCTGACATTAACAAAAAACTTATCGAGAAAGAACATCCCAATGTAATCCTTGTTTTTTCGGAACACAACACAAGCCATTTCCTTGAACAGATTCGTCACTTACGTCAGCAAATTCTTTTAAACCAATCCTGCATTCTTGTTATTGAAAAAGAAATGCATTCTGAAAAAACAGAATCGTATATGAAGGCTGGTTGTGATTTTGTAATCCCCTACAATCAACTCGACCAATTACCAAGCCTTATTGAGATATTCTTAACAATTTCTCGTTATCGTTCGGTTCAAAATATCACCTATTGGGAATCTCTTTTCCATCACTTCTGTCAGCCTATTTTTTTATGTGATGAAGATTTTCAAATTTTCTTGGCCAATCATAGGGCTTGTAGTATAACGCAGAATAATCAGCAATCCATGCTTGGGCTATCTCTTCTAGACTTTCTCCCTCCAAAACAAATTCATGAGATTCGTGCTCGATCCAATCGGTGCATTGGAAAGAATTCAGGTTTACAAAACTTACAGATTTCCCTAAAAACATTCTCAGAAAATTACCTACCTTGCTCATTGGCAATACATTGCATTGGAAAAATACATATAACAAAGCACGCTTTGTTATATGTATTTCAGGAAAATAGTGAAATTGAATCCACAAAGTTAAAATCGTTTCTCCTTCAATCTGTCTTAGATAAAAGTGCGAGTTCAATCTTGATTACAAATGCGCAAGGGACAATATTTTATGCCAATCCAAGCTTCTTAAAAAAAGTTCAACTCGATTCCTCTGATGTCCTTAGTAGATCCTCCGAAGACCTTTCAAAGGAATACCAACTCCATCGCAGGGAAGACGCTCTACCCTATACCAAGCTAGGTTTTACATATTTCCAAGAAAATGACTACATTGATCCTAGTGGTAACTACCTCCACGAACGAGAAAAAATCCTTCCTATATTATTCGATCCAGACAAAAAAGATGGTTTCTTAATCCGTATCGCTGAATATGCACAGCAGACGAAGGATCAAAACGAAACACACAATCAATGGTTCTATGCAATCATGGAAAAAACATCTGCTCAAATTGATAATTGTTGGACTGCTCAGGTTGTTCCGACTCAAGAGTCGATTAGATCCGAGATAAACTCTGAGCTACTGATCCCTATATTGCGAAGATGTAAGATTATGGAAGGGTTTTACTCGCTAAAACAAGACCCAACCTACACATATAAGAATTACTCCTTGAACGATCTTTTAAACAAAATTTCCATAGCATTCGGTGACTATAGCAACATCATGCATCATCATCTGCAAAGAAATATCCCAGATGCATATATAGATAAAAATAAAATCGAGTTTGCTTTCATTTCTCTACTAGAAGCTATTTTTGAGAGATGGAAACCGCAACTAATTAGCTTCAACACATCTCCGATGCGCAATAGCATTTTATTTGTATTGCGCATCGTACCTTTGCATGAAGATATGTCGGATAGCAGAGCATTTGTCATGTCCCTTTTAGACAAGGAAATATGGGTTGTGAAACAAGTATTGAATACTCATCCAATTGGATACGAAGTGTCCAATGAGCTAAATGGTAGTTTTGCAATATTCTTCAATATGCCTTCTGTCAATGACAGCAAGGCTTACAAAGAACAAGAGATATCAGAACTATTATAACTCCCAGGAGAAAACCTCCAATAACCTCTACCATATTATGTCCTATCAGCTCCTTAAGTGGGAAATGGATAAACGGTTCATTGGGCTTACGGTTTAAAATATGATCATTAATGAACTTAGCATGTTTACCCACTTCTTGACGAACTCCCGTGGCATCTGCTACAACAATTGAGCTTAGAATAAAACTAATCGCAAAGAAAGGTGAAGATAAACCACAGTCAATGGCAATACGCATTGTAAGAGCAGTCACTGTAGCAGTATGAGAACTTGGAAATTTACCATTTACAAAAAGCAGAGAGATATCCCATTTACCGTTTTGAATTCTTTCGATAATTGGCTTAAGTCCTTGAGCACACACATTTGCAATTACTGCAACCCAAAAAGAACAGCTAAACATGCGAAACCACCCTTCTAAAAAGAAATAAACCGTAGCGCAGAAAAAACCAACAAGAAGCAAACAGCCGCATATAGATATTTTTCATAGGATATCGCTCTCTTTTTTTGGTGTTGTAAGCAATAAAAAAAGTGTTCTTGAAACTCTTTCGTTAAAGCTTTGGTTTTCGATCGAATAAAAGCTGTTTTTATCGCATAAATATAGAATATCTTTGGTGGTTCTTCGGAGCAAATGAACGGTAAGAAAGATTGATCTGAAAAAGAAAATGGTATTTGTTTTTGTTTCAAAAAATCAACTAGATCATCTCGAAACTCTTCTTCCGATATTCCGCTGATAAAAATCTCATTGCGAACAATCCACATGACAAGAGCATACAGGATACTAGAAAGAAGAAGGATTCCTGCGTGCCACATCTGAAATTGAATCTTCTGCGAATAGAATATCGAGATAACATGCACACCTAAAATAACCACGATGACTGAAAAAAACGTTCTTGATTGCATGATTCTGAAATAAACTGCCCTTGAAAATGCTAAAATACCAAACCAGACGCCACTTGAAAGAAAAAAAACAAAAAAAAGAAAATTCATCATCCTTCTAAATCAGACTCTTTTATCGTGTAGGTTGAAGGCATTAAGCTTTCAAAATCGACTTGCGGGGGGATTGGATAGATAGGACCAATACGATCGAGTTCAAGTAGTGATTCGTGAATACGATTTAGATCTTTTACTGGTGCTGCAAAAAGCAATTCACCATGTTGGGTATTTGCAAATCGTCTATCACCAGCACAGGGAAAACCAACGATTGGGAGTTGTTCTCCCATCGCAAATGCAGTTGCAGAACAAAGGGCTCCTTCTGCTACGGTGTCTCCGGATGTTTTTCTACCATCCATATAGGAATTTGCATGAATCAAACCCAACATTTGTGCTGGATTAGCATACACTACAAATACATCGAGCGATGAAAAAGATTCCAATGGTCCTACTTCAATAGCTTTGTAAATCCTTTTTTGGTCACCCAATTTATAGGTATTTTGAAAAAAGTTAATTCCAGCATTGCTATCTTTTGTATATTTACCAACAGCAGCAGTACCGTCTACAAACTGTTGAGGTGTCTTAATCAATCCAAGTGCTGCTGCACCCAAAGAGCAAACCATTTTTTCAGGAAAACCACAGGAAGCTCTTTTTTGGTAACGAGCATTGGCAACAAGTTGACAAAAATTGAGCTTTTTTGAAGTACTTCCTGTTTTTGCATCTTCTTTGGATTGCAAAAATCGAACACCAATTGGTGCTGTGTCTAGTTTAAGAATGGATTGAAAATCATGAGCAATTGTATCATACATACGATACCCTCCTAAACGATCGAAATATGTGCTTTCGAAGCAAAAGCTTCATTGCAAAAAAGCGGATACAAGGGGTGCTTAGAACAGCCCATGTATCCATCTCCAAACATATTCATCGTATTCGTTTGAATATGTAAGGGTGGAACACGACCTAACAGGTTTTCTCCGTCTGTTAAATATGCTACCTTTGTGAAACAGGAGAAATCTCCGGATGTGGAGTGGTGAATCTCTTTTACATTCACCACCAGAATTCCAAGATTTCCTTGCAGTACATCAATCAACGTTTCATGAGTTTGACAGAGCTGAAAATGAGATATTCCTGGAAATGGAACTCGATTATAAGCTCCTACAGCATTTGAAGTTAACGGTAGTTGATATTGTTTGGCAGTTCTCTTGTCGGTATAAGGTGCTACGAGTACGCCTTCTTTGATCAAAGGACACCGAAAGGGTGCTAAAGGGTTTTCTTCCAATCGCAAAACAGTTCCTTCCATATCAAAAAATGGAGTGATCAAGTTCTCAATATCATGAGATGAATAAAGTGTAAAGGTGGGATGAAACAACAAATGATTCAGTTTACCACTAAATCTGGAAGTGCCATTCCCCACTCTTTCTCCGTGCAAATGATGAAACAAATCTGTAAAAGGAGATCGATTGGCACAAGAAAAAACAACGGGCATGCATGGTTCATCTTTAATTTTTATTTCCTTTGCCCATGCATCTCCCATGAGTTTTACTGCATCAGCAAAAACATCACGAGAAAATCTTCTCCCTCGATAGAAAAAGGGAACTGGTACAGGAGAATCTTGATGAGTAAAATACATGTTAATCATGATATAGTGATCTTTGTAGCGGAGTTTCAGGTTCATTTCATTTGTAAGAGATTCCTGACGATCTATTAAGCTCATTTGACCATGGAAAACACAATTTGGAAGCCTTGTTTTCAATTCTTCGACAAAAAAGACCATGGCTTCCTTGTAATCCTTTTCACTGGAAATTTCATAATTATAGATAATTTTTTGCTGAAGTCCCCCGGTACAATCTAAAGAATAGGGTGTGCTTTTGGCATTTTGTAACGCTTTTTTTTCTAATTGAACCAAAGAGTACTCTTTTTCAGCAGTACCAGCAACTCCAAGAAGCCCCGTTACATAAAGACGCAATCCGGTTACGTCCTCAGATCGTAAATAATCGGAGACTATTTTGTCATTTTTGAACTTAATGTTTTGGTCTTTTATGCTTTTCTCGTAAAATTCTTTGATCATTTTGGCATCCTTAAATGTAAACAATTTCTCGTTTTTTGGGTAGAGCTACCCAATCGAATATATGCATCCCCATTCCAGGTAGCCATCTTTTTAGTTGATATGGCAATGGGTGATGATGGGACTGTAATAAGCCATATTGACCGGGAATCAATCCGGACAATTTCTTCTTTTAAACATACAGAACACCATTGTCGGGTTGTAGTTTGGAATTCATCCAGATCTCTTACAGAGGGTTTGAAACCAACAATGCTTCCACAATCTGAAACTCCAACTAAAACAAATCCCCCGCGGGTATTCATAAATGCACAAATTGTTTTATACATACCGTCGCAAGGCATTTCTTTAAACTCAACACAATCGCATTCACCTTGTAAAATAAAAGACCGAAGTTGTTTACTTTTCATTTTTGTTCATCATATTAATTTTAGTGACTATACACACTATATTACAATTTTTGATACAAAAGGCGAAAATATGTTGATTTACGGAGCAAAAATCTATAATCCTCAAAGTGCTTGTTATGATGAAATGGATATGCGATTTACAGAAGTAGGAATTGAAGAATGTGAACCCTGGGGAATTCTACAACCACAAAACAATGAGTTTGTGATAAAAGGTGATGGTTTGTTTCTATACCCAGGTTTTATTGATAGCCATTGCCATTTAATGGGAACAGGAGAAAAATACCTTTCACCTTCTTTAATTGAAGTGCGATCATCACAACAATTAAAACACATCATTTTTCATCAGCTTCAAAAACAAAGCGCAGTTTCACTTAGAGGTTGGGATGAAGAAATACTGGGCTTTGTTCCTACAAGAAAGATCCTTGACACCTATAGTAACGAACCCATCATACTGATTCGAAAGTGCGGACATATTGCCACTGTGAATAGTGCTGCTATTCGTCAATACGATTTAGCTACACTGGATGGTAAAGACGAAACCTCAATAAAAGAAGGAATTATCTGTGAAAATGCCTTGCTTCTATTAAGAGAAAAACGCTCTCAGGACCTTTCGTTTGAGAAAGAATGTCTTATTGAAGGCGCAAAAAAATTCCAAAAGCATGGAGTTACCTCGGTTCATAGTGAAGATTGGAACCCAAAACGTCTACAAAGATTAGTTGATCACAACGTAGAAAAGCTTCCTTGTAGATTGTTTGAAAAAATATCGATCCAAAATCTTTCAGAGTTAACAGAATGGATTCAATTAAAAGAATCAGTTCAGAAAGCTTCCCCAAAAAATATCGATGTCAGTACAATGATTAAACTATATATGGATGGCTCAATAGGTGGTCGTACAGCATACTTGTCTACCCCATATGAAGATACTGGAAAAAATGGAGTTCAATATTACTCGATTGGTGAGTTAAGAAAGATTATTGAATGCGCAAACAACTCACAGCTTCAAATTTGCATCCATACGATAGGAGATTGGGCATTAAAAGTCGTTTTGGAAAGTTTTCTTTCCAATCCTCATCGAGAATTGCGTCACCGCATTATTCACGCACAGTTTGCATCCAATGAACAGATACAACAGCTTAAAAACGGGCAGTTTGAAATCAGTATACAGCCTTGTTTTTATCAATCGGATCTACCAACTGTCACTAGACTGTTGGACCAAGATTTTATCAACAATACTGGTTATCCATATAAGCAAATTGCAATGCAGAATCTTCTATTTTCACTTTCAACGGATTCTCCTGTTGAATCAGAAAACCCTTTTCATAACATGTGGCATGCAGAAAACTATATGCCTCGAAAAAAAGCCTTTTATGCTTATACTATTGCTGGGGCCCGACAAGTATTCCAAGAAAATATATTAGGACAGCTAAAGAAAGGGTACAAAGCAGATTTTTTTGTCTTAAAAAAAGATCTATTTACAATACCCAAAGAAGATTTATTATCCATACAGCCATGTAAAGTATTTTTTGATGGCAAAGAAGTAGTAGGAGATCAAAATGCCGGAACAATATGATGTCATTGTTGTTGGAGCAGGCCATGCTGGATGTGAAGCTGCTTTAGCAGCTGCAAGAATGGGCTGCAATACTCTTTTAACAACTATTAATCTGGATACCATAGCTTGGATGCCTTGCAATCCAGCCATAGGGGGCAGTGGAAAAAGTCAAATCATTGCTGAGGTGGATGCATTAGGTGGTGAAATTGCATTAAATGCCGAAAGAGCCTTGTCACAAATTCGAATATTAAATACATCCCGAGGATTAGCATTACGATCAAAAAGAGTACAATGTGATAAGGCTGCCTATAGCCGATCCATGAAATACATCACAGAAAAAGAACCAAATTTGCACCTGTATCAAGCTATTGTGAACGATATTTTAATAGACCACAACCGTTGTATTGGCGTTCTCGATATTCATAACGAGAAGATCTATGGAAGAATTGTTATACTTACAACAGGGACACATCTTGGTGGTCGAATTCATGTCGGATGGACTTCATATGAAGCAGGGAGAGGGGGAGAGTTAAAAGGAGGCGACCTATCAGACAACCTTCGCAAAATAGGATTTGATATTCGAAGATTTAATACTGGCACGACTCCTAGAATTGACAAAAAAACGATACGATATGATGTACTCCAAGAACAACCTGGCGAAGAAGATCCTGTATCTCTCTCCTTTATTACTCCACGAAAAGTATGGAACCGACAGCTTTCATCATATCTTGGATGGACCAATGAAAGAACAATTGAAGTCACCAAGAAATACTTACAGTACTCTCCTTCAAAATCAGGTAATATGATTAAAACTGGACCCAAGTCCTGTCCGTCCATAGAAGAAAAAGTACAGTGGTTTCCCGATAATTATCGCCATTCACTTTTTTTTGAACAAGAGGGTTTCCACACCGATGAGGTATATGTAGCAGGACTAAACATAAGTATATATCCCCATTGTCAGCTGGAAATTCTACGTACTATAGAAGGTCTTGAAAATGTACGCTTGTACCGTCCTGGCTACGCAATTGCATATGACTGGGTTCACACCAGTGAGATAAAAATGAGTTTAGAGTCTAAGAAAATTCAAAACCTTTACCTTGCTGGTCAAATAAATGGAAGTACCGGGTATGACGAAGCATCTGCTCAAGGAATCATTGCCGGTATTAATGCAGCACTTGCTATTCAAAATCAAGAACCAGTTATACTCGATAGAAGTGGTTCCTACATCGGAGTAATGTTAGACGATATGATTCACAAACCTCTTAATGAACCCTACCGTATCACTCCTTCACATGTAGAGTATCGAATGTTAAATAGAGAAGACAATGCAGACCAAAGAATGACTCCTTTGGGTAGAAAAGTGGGTTTAGTCTCAGATGCTCGATGGAAACATTTTCAAGAAAAAATGGAAATATTAGAACAAGGAAGACAGTTTTTACATGAACAAAAAATCACACCCAATAAAAATACTCTAGCTCTTTTAGAAGAACAATCCTTACCTGAAATACACCAAAGTTATACTTTTTTTGAATTGTTAAAGCGGACAGATTGGAATGAAAAGAAACTAAGTCTTCTATCTGAAGAATTTGCGTCTTATCCACAAGATATAAAAGAAGAACTCATGATCGAAAGTAAATATGAAGGATATCTTGTTAGAGAAAAAAATGAAAGAAGACAGATGGAAAAGTATGGTAATCTTTCTTTGCCAGAAAATATTGATTTTGATTCATTTGATGTATTGTCAAAAACATGTATAGAAGCTCTAAAACAGTTTCAACCAAAAAAGGTAAAAGACTTACACGCAATATCTGGTGTGAAACCTTCCGACATTGTAATCTTCATTTCTTTGTTAAAAAAGAAAAAAATGATTCGTTAAGAAAGCTTATCTAGCTAGAGTTTTGCGTAAATGTTTCACGTGAAACATTTACGAAGATCCATCTTTGAGTTTTTTAACTCCAGTTTCTTCTAAAATGATATCTTTCATTTTTTCTAGCCCACTTTTAATTAATTTGGACACATGGTATTGCTGAAGATGTAATAACTCTGCAATTTCTTTGTTAGTAAGTTCAAATTTATATCGCAGAATAATACTTTTTTGTTCGTTTTCTGGCAATTTCATCAAAGCACGATCAAGAGAGTTTTGTTTGATTTTCTCATCGACTAAGTCGCGTTTCTCCTTGATGGTTTCTCCAACAAGTATTTTCTCAGAATCTACCATAGCGGGTTCATCAATGGAAATGGGAAATTTAGCATATGCAGCAACCATGGCATCTATGATCTGCTTTTCAGAGTACTTGGATAATTGAGCAACTTCTTTGGTTGTTGGTGCAACTCCGTAATCATCAATATACAAATCAATGATTCGCATAACATCTTTATACACTTCAAGATGTTTACGAGTAATGCGTATAGTATCAAGGTTGTCGCGGAGAAAATGCTTAATCTCACCATTCACTATAATAGTAGCGTAAGTAACAAAAGAAGCTTCACGATTTTCATCATATCGATCAGCTGCTTTGACTAGTCCAATATTCCCAACAGACCTTAGTTCATCGATAATATTTGGGTGGTCATCTCGATATTTCTTAATAACATATTCAACGATCCAAAGGTGATCAGTTACTAATTTATTCCTTTTCTCAAGATTTCTTGCTTGAGCTATTCCCCTTTTTTTATAAGGAACAATAGAGGTATCTTTTGTATCAAGTTGTTCTTTGTTCTCTGTCATGCTCTACCTTAATTTTCGGGGTATTCTAAAGTTATCTTCCGATCTTCACTATTCCAATAAATTTCTATACCGAAGTTTTCCGCAACAAAGCGTAACGGAATCATAGTTCTTTCATTTAGTATAAAAGGACTGATTTCCTTATTGTCTGGATCAATCGGAACAGGTTTACCGTTTTTCTTAGCTATAGTATTCCGGATTTGCAATTCAATTTTATCTTCCATGAAAACAAGAACAATGCTTCGTGTATCAGCATCCCACCCTACCGTTCCATCAAATGATTCAATTACACTTCTGATTGGTAAAAAAGTTCGGTTTTCGAAAATGACAGGAGCGGTTGTTCTTCCAGGATCAACTTCCATGATTTTCCCATTCACAGTCATTAATGGTTCATTGATTTGTAGGATGATTTGTCCAATGATAGTAAAATAATATTGCTTTGACCATTCAGTGTTGCCTGCAAATGACTCAGCTCGAACACTCCACGAATATGTTTCATATCTTGTCAGGATTCCTGCTGGAATAATAAATTGATCTCCTGATATGTGATCTTTTTCGTACACAACGGTCTGTTTTGAATCCATAACTTTCAAAGAGAATGTGTATGGTATTGTAACATCCGTTGTTTCGGTCCATAATAATGTTGGGCGTAGGGTAACAATTCTTTCATTGTTTTTTGGACTCATTGGAATAGGTACATTGGGAAAGTGAATATTACGATAAAGACCCTTTTGATCTGTTCCAGCAAAATAAGAAGCATTTGAAGGATTATACAGAAGGGATCGAACTCTTAACTCTTCAGAACCTTCTCCAAATATTTCCCATGTATCATCTGATGATTTCTTTCTGTAAA
>DAIMET010000006.1:0-3262 GCA_036725105.1 Calditrichota bacterium | reverse complement strand
GTGATATCAACAACATTTCCAATTGGTTTTTCATAAGAACCCAAAGGCATTTGTAACCAATTTTTTCCATTGTTTGTTGTTTTGTAAACATCCCCACTTGTTCCACAGTAAATCGTGCTTGAGTTTGATGGTAAGGAACATATCGAATAAATGTATCTGGTGAACATATGAGGCGTATCAAGTATAGACCATGTCAAACCTGAATCAATGCTCTTAAAAATTCCTCCGTTAAAAGTTCCAGCTAAGTACTCTGTATTGTTGATTCTTTCTAAACAAAGAATATAGGGATTTGTAATGCCTTCATTAGACTGTTGCCAAGATTTACCACTATCGAACGAGCGATATATTCCTGCACCCCAAGTACCAAAAAGTATTGTTTCTCCTTTTGGATCTTGTTCAAATGCTCGAATATGTATGTTAGTAATATGCGGATTGTAAGACTCCCAGCGATTACTATTAGGTTGTAAGATTTCAACACCATTTCCGTTTGTACCGATGATCCAAACATCTCTTGATGGAAGGTAGTAGCCAGCGGTTACATTGGTATTAAAAATCTCGTCAGCAACCATGGTCCAGTCTTTTGCTGTAAAGTTATATTGAAATAAACCACCATAGGTTCCACAAAACAAGTCACCATTAAGTTTTTGATACAAAAATGAAACATACAGATTTGGCAAACTTTTACTTTCACTTACCCAGCTATGGCCACCATCATTAGAGATGTATACACCTTTTTCAGGAGTTCCAGCAAATAAAAGATTCGTATCATTTCTATCTATCCATAGGGAAATGATTTTTCCATACACTTTGTCGTTTAATATCTCTTTCCAGGAATCACCGAAATTATTGGTGTAAAAAAGTTTTCCATTTCCTGCTGCAACATAAAGGATTTCTTGGTTTATCGAATGGACTTGTACTGCATGAACAGGAAATTGTATGGTAGAATCCATCTTCCAGGAAATACCGTTGTCAATTGATTTAAACAACCCTTTGTCTGTAGCTAGAAACAATACGCTTGTACGCGAACTGGAAGCTACAGACATACTTGTAGCTCGAATTCTCTGACTGGAAAGATCTTCTGATACTTTTATCCAAACATTTTCACTTTTTTTGTACAAAAACTGGTCTGTTCCACAATAAAGGGTGTTGTTCCACTCAAAAACAAAATAGACATAAGGAGGTAAAGCTGTACTTTCGATTTTAATCCAATCATCTTCGCCAAATCCGTATATACCATCACCAGCAGTAGAACAATACACAGGGAATGTAGTACCATGAGAAAAAGAGGTAATGACGCCACCATAAACAGGATGTTGTATCCATCGATAATTTTTCTCTAAACCTGTTGTAGAGTTTGTCATGGATGTAAGAATTAAAGCAATGAGTGCAATAGCAATAAACTGTTTTTTCATGAGATCTCCTTTATACAAACTGTTACAAAAGATTTCACATCATGTACTCAATGGACCATTTAAAAAAAGCTAGGATTTTTTATAGGCTATATCTAGATCTTTTGCAGCTTTTACATCATCTGTTCTGCGAATCGGAGTGTTGATGGGTGCATTTTTGAGCATCTCGGGATTCTCATTTGCTTCACAAACAATCGCTTTCATTGCATGAATAAATCGATCCATCTCTGGTTTTGTTTCAGTTTCTGTAGGTTCAATCATCAAAGCTTCGGGGATGATGAGCGGAAAATAATTCGTAGGGGGGTGGAAGCCATAATCCATCAATCGTTTTGATATATCCAACGCAGTAATGCCATTTGGTAGAGAAGACGCCGAAAGAACACATTCATGCATACAATAGCCATTAACTGGTGAATTTAGCGTATCTTTGAGCATAGCTTTAATGTAATTTGCATTTAGGACAGCGTGTTCTGCAATTTTTTGGATATTTTCTTCGCCAAGTGTTAACATATATGCATATGCTTTCACTAAAACAGTGAAACTTGAATCAGTTAGTCGTATTCTTCCGATCGACTTTTCTAGACGATTCATTCTGAAAAGTTTTTCTTCAATATCTGCATCCTGTAAATCTACTCCATCATCTTCAATACCAATAACAGGCTCAGGTAAGTATGGAATCAAATGTTCTTTTACTCCAACAGGACCAGCCCCTGGCCCACCGCCGCCGTGAGGAGTAGAAAAAGTTTTATGGATATTTAAATGCACAACGTCAAAACCCATATCTCCGGGTCTTGCAATACCTAGAATAGCATTAAGGTTAGCTCCATCATAATACAACAAGCTTCCATTTTCATGTAGCAAATGAGCAATTTCTTTGATATTCGATTCAAACATACCTGTGGTGTTGGGATTAGTGAGCATAATGCCTGCAACGCTATCGTTTAGCTTCTCTCGTAAAGAATCTAAGTCTACTTCACCTGTTGCTGTTGAGCGAATTTCTTCTACTTTAAATCCTGCAGCAACAGCAGAGGCAGGATTAGTACCATGAGCAGACTCAGGAATTAAAATTGTATTCCTCTTTTGCAGTTCGCCCCTATCTTCAAAATATTTTCTCATTAAAAGAATACCGGTATATTCACCGTGAGCACCAGCTGCAGGGGATAGAGTAAATGCATCCATACCTGTGACTTCACAAAACATATCTTCTAAGTCAAACAAAAGAAATAGATTACCAGATACCGTAATATCGGCCTGTAGGGGATGTGTTTTTTGAAATCCATCTAGCGAAGCTATATATTCATTCATTTTTGGGTTGTATTTCATCGTACAGCTACCCAATGGATACATGCCAGTTTCTACACCATAGTTTAGCCTGGATAAGTTATAAAAATGTCTTGCGACTTCAACTTCAGATACATTTGGTAAATAAAGTTCATCTCTATGCCACTCTTTGGGTAGGGAAGATATTGTATAATCCTGTGTGATTTCGGAATAAGGAAGTTGGTACCCATCCTTTTCTATATCAGATATCTCGTACAGTAATGGAATTTCTTTTTTCATTTCAATACCTCTTTCAGAGAATCACATAGGTGATCGATTTCATCTTTCGAGTTCATTTCAGTAAAAGTCAGAATCAAGGAGTTATGAAGTGCAGGGTAAAACTTTCCAAAATCATTTTTGGATACTAGAATATCGCGTTGTAAAAGCTCTTCTCTAATATAATCTAGGGGTTTGTTAAATTGTACAAGAAACTCATTGAAAAAGGGTTTTTTAAAGGGAATGGTTACTCCATCTAGGTCATTTAATTCTTGCAGTGCATAATGAGCGTGATTAAAGTTGCGCTTAGCAAGGCT
>DAIMET010000005.1:0-64640 GCA_036725105.1 Calditrichota bacterium | reverse complement strand
GACTCCGCTTCGCTATTCGTGAAGGTGGTCGTACTGTTGGTGCAGGAGTTGTGACCAAGATTTTCGAATAGACAACTCTAAAGAAAGAATAGGTGTAGTTTCAAATGGCAAAGAAAAGCAAACAAAATAGAGATAAAATTACCTTAGAATGTACCGTGTGTAGACATAGAAATTACACGACTTCTAAAAATAAAAAGAATACAACCGACCGCATTGTATTGAGTAAGTATTGTCCCTTTGATCGAAAACATACAGAACACAGGGAGGTAAGATAGGCGCGTAGTTCAACTGGTAGAGCATCGGTCTCCAAAACCGAGTGTTGGGGGTTCGAGTCCTCCCGCGCCTGCTTTTTTATGAAAAAACATACAAACAAATTCATTCAGTTTTTTATTGACGTCTGGTACGAGATGGTTCATAAAACTACATGGCCAACTTTTAGCAGATTGTGGCAAACAACATTCATCGTATTGTTGTTTGTTGTTGTATGGTCTGCTTTCCTAGGACTTGTTGATACTGGTTTTGCCAAGGCCATGGAAGCATTTATGACCTTCGTAACTGGAGCATAGTATGGCAATTGTCCAGGAAGACCATCAAGCACAGTGGTATTTGATTAGTACTTATTCCGGTAAGGAGAAACATGTTAAAACATGTTTGCTGGAAAGAATCCGATCTTTTGCATTAGAAGGCAAAATTATTGATATCGAAATTCCAGTAGATTTCCAAAGAAAACCCGGTAAAAAAGACCCTGTAGAAGAAAAAGTTTATCCTGGATATGTCCTTGTAAAAATGTTTTTAGATGATCAAACATGGTACGCTGTACGAAGAACGCCAAATGTTCTTGGGTTTGTCGGTCCTGAAGGAAAACCAACTCCATTGACAAAAAAAGAAGTCGAAATTATGTTAAACCGTATTACCGAAGAAGAAGCAAGAGCTCGGTTGAACTTTAGTGTCAATGACCATATCCGCATTAACAACGGACCTTTCCAAGATTTAACAGGTGTTGTAGAAGAAATTGATGAAGAAACCGAAAAAGCAAAAGTTCTACTCACAATGTTTGGACGTCAAATGGCAGTTGAAATTGATTTTCCTTTTATTGAAAAAATATAACATCGCAGAAGGAGTTATTTCTGATGGCAAAAAAAGTTACTGGATATATTAAGCTACAAATCCCTGCTGGTGGTGCCACTCCAGCTCCTCCCGTAGGACCAGCCCTAGGACAAAAGGGTGTCAATATTATGCAGTTTGTAAAAGAGTTTAATGATAAAACTGCAGACAAAAAAGGCCTTGTGATTCCTGTAGTCATAACGGTTTATGCTGACCGTACTTTTAGTTTTATTCTGAAAACGCCCCCAGTTGCTGCGTTAATCAAGAAAGAACTAAAATTAGAAACAGCATCCGGTGTACCCAATCGGAAAAAAGTGGGAAGGCTCAATGCTAGTCAGGTAAAAAAGATCGCTGAGATTAAAATGCAAGATTTAAATACGATCAGCGTTGAATCTGCTATGCAAATGGTAGCCGGCACTGCAAAATCGATGGGCGTTGACGTCGAAATTTAAATTGCAGTAGCATAGAGGAACTATTATGCCCGGAAAAAAGTACAAAAATGTTATAAAAGAGCTTGATCTTGTCGGAAAAGAATACTTGATTGATGAAGCTCTTGATTTAGTCCCAAAATTAAAAACCGCCAAGTTTAACGAAACCGTTGAACTTCATTTTTCTCTTGGTGTAGACCCAAAAAAATCCGAACAGAATATTCGAGGTATGGTTAGTCTACCCGCTGGAACTGGAAAAGAAGTTCGAGTCATGGTGTTTGCAAAAGGTGACATGATCCAAGTAGCTAAAGATGCTGGTGCAGACTATATTGGCGATGAAGAAAATGTAGCCAAAATTAAAACTGGTTGGTTTGATTTTGATGTTTGTATTGCCACTCCTGATATGATGGGAGTTGTCGGTCAGCTAGGACGACTTTTGGGTCCTCGTGGTTTAATGCCAAACCCAAAACTTGGTACTGTTACGAACGACATCGACAAAACAATCAAAGAAATGAAATCTGGACGCGTTGAGTATCGCGTTGATAAATTTGCCAACGTCCATGTACCTGTAGGTAAGGCTGATTTTACAAAAGATGATTTAAGAAAGAATATTTATGCTTTGACGAATGCTATCGTAAAAGCCAGACCTTCTTCAGCTAAAGGACAATATATGAAGAGCTGTTATATTGCTCTTACGATGAGCCCATCTCTTAAATTGAATGTTACGAATTTAGTAAGGAGCGCTGCTGGTACTTAGGCAATAGCTCTTTCATTCTTCCCAAAGACTGCGGGAACCTTCGGGTTTAAAACTTCTCTCGCATAGGGCAGGTAATAAAATTGTCGACAATTTATGCCTTCCCGCTTTGGGAAGGCATTTTTTATTAGAAAGGAGGAAGTATGATTACAAGAAAGAAAAAAGAAGAGATTTTTGAAAAGATGACCCAAGTTTGGAATGATGCTCAAAGTCTTGTTTTTTACAACTACGAATCCATGAATGACGAAAGTTTGACTGAATTTCGTAAAATAGTGAACAATGCAAACTGTTCTGCATTCGTAACAAAAAACACTCTGTATCGAAAAACTGCAGCAAATGCCGGTATTGAGTTTGACACTGATCTGGAAAAAGTTATTTTCAGCGGCATGACTGGTGCTGTTTACTCCCAAGAAGATCCTTTAATGGCCCCCAAGATTTTAAAGGATTACACCAAAGGCAAAAAAACTCCTACTATCAAAGGAGGGTTTTTTGAAGGTAAACTTCTTTCAAAAGAAGATGTCGTAAGATTAGCTTCTGTACCACCAAGAGAAGTACTTCTTGGCCAGGTAGCATTTTGTATGAATGGTCCAATGAGAAATATGGCAATTGTGCTTAACAACACCATCACCAAATTGTGTTGGGCATTGAATGCTGTTAAAGATCAAAAACAATCTGAATCATAGGAGGATATGATGAGTAAAGATGAAATTTTACAAGCTATTGAAGAGATGAAAGTTTTAGAATTAGTTGAGTTGGTAGCTGCTATTGAAGAACGCTTTGGTGTTTCTGCAGCTATGCCTGTAGCCGCTGTTGCAGCAGCTCCATCTGGCGACGGTGCTGGTGGAGATAGTGGAGCAGAACAAACCGAGTTTGATGTAATTATTTCCGATGCTGGTTCTCAAAAGATCCAAGTAATCAAAGTCGTACGTGAAATCACTGGACTTGGATTAAAAGAAGCTAAAGCATTAGTTGATAGTGCACCAAAAGCTGTTAAAGAAAAAGTTTCTGAAAAAGAAGCCAATGATCTGAAAGATAAATTAGCTGCTGTCGGAGCTCTCATCGAAGTTAAGTAACTCTTTTCACTATTTGAGTTAAAAAAAAACGGGGAAATAGTTAATTTCCCCGTTTTTTTTGTACAATGATACCATGATATACGCAATATTATCTGACATTCACGCCAATTATGAAGCATTGGATACAATCCTATCTTATTTAAACACCATAGATGTAAGGGATATCATCTGCTGTGGTGATATTGTTGGCTATGGACCAGAACCAGTGGAGTGTATTCACTCCCTTCAGAAGTATTCTCTTCAGTCCGTGTATGGTAATCATGACCAAGCTTTTTTGACTGATTCTATGGATATCTATTTCAACGAAGATGCTGTAGTAGCACTCAATATTCAAAAGAAGTTGGTCAACAAAAATGAAATTGATTTCATAAAATCGCTACCAAGCGCGATAGTAGATAAGAAATTTACTTTTACTCATTCTTTTCTAGATCCCCAACATCCCTACCGATATGTGTTAGATGAAAATACTGCATACCGAAATGCTTCTCTTAACAAAAAGAATAACATTTTGTTTATTGGGCATTCTCACAATCCCTGTATTTTTGAGATAGCTAGTAACAACAACATCGAAGTGCACAAGGCAAAATTTGGTCTAGATTGGGTGCTCAAACCAAATTGTAAGTATGTTATCAATGTTGGAAGTGTGGGACAAAGTAGAGATGGGAATCCTGACTGTTCTTTTGGACTTTTTGATTCTGAAGCGATGCAACTTAAAATACTAAGGTTTCCCTATCCGATATATAAAACGCAAGAGAAAATGGAGTCCAAAGGATTTCCTGAGTTTTTGATTAAGCGTCTTGCAAAAGGCTTTTAACAACCTGGTTTACGAAAAAAGAACAGCTTGAAACAAGCTGTAAACGTTCTTCTCTTTTCGAATGATCCCTTTTATCTCTAGCATAGTCAAAGCTTTCATCAGTTCGGAAGACGGTATCTGTAATTGGTCTACCAATGAAGAGAAATCCAAATCTTCTTGTTTCAATGCAATCACAATCTTTTTTTCGTTACTCTCAAAAGTTTTTTCCTCATCAAAAAGCTCTGAACGACTTGGAGATCCCAATAAACTTGTAACATCCTCTACTTGAGTCAATACTCGCACTCCTTGTTTAATAAGATCGTTTGTACCTTGACTTGTTGGAGAATCAATAGAGCCAGGAAGAGCAAATACTTCTTTTCCTTGATCCAATGCTAGATCTGCAGTAATCATAGCACCGCTTTTTTGAGCTGCTTCCATTAACAATACTGCATCAGAGATACCACTAATGATTCGATTTCTTGAGGGAAAATGATAAGGTTTTGGAGGAGTACCAATAGGAAATTCTGTCAGAATGCAACCGCTGTTTTCAATGGATTGCATAAGACTGAAATTTGGTTTTGGATAACAGAGATCAACTCCTGTACCCACCACTGCAATTGTTTTTCCTTGTTGAGATAAAGCCCCTTTGTGGGATTCTGCATCAATTCCATATGCTAATCCTGAAATGATTGTGAATCCAAGGGCAGAAAGTTCTGAAGCAAAACGGAAGGCATATTTTTTCCCGTATGTACTTGCTTTTCGCGAGCCAACAATAGCAATAAAAAAAGGTTGGTTTAAATCTATTTTAGTATTTGATTTGGTGTATAGTACGGGGGGCATACCTTTCAGCTTTTTTAGAGCAGAAGGGTAATCATTGTGATGAAAGGGGAGTATTTGAATCCCCAATTGTGCTGCTTTTTCTTTTTCTTGATCTAGAAAGCACAATGTTTCTTTTGTGTTGAGTAGATCCATTATTTCATCAGGTATAGCATCAAAATCATGTTCCCATAATTCGTTGTATTGGCGATATTTGAGAACATGTGAAACGTATAAGTGATAGGTACATCGAAGAAAAAAGTCAGGTAGTTGTGATGATGATACAGGCATTTTGTTACTTCAGTTTCGAGATAACTTGATGGAATACTTCATACAACTGATGATTTGATGCCTTCATCTGTTGTTCTACCTCTTCCATAGACAATGGTGTGGGTGAAATGCCTGCAGCAAAATTTGTTATGATGCTGATGCAAGAGTACTCAATACCCATTTCTCCAGACAGAACAATTTCAGGATATCCAGTCATATTTACAATATCTCCTCCATACAAAGCATACATTTTAATCTCTGCCGTGGTTTCATATCGGGGACCTTCTGTAACAATCATTGTTAAGTTGGTTTGATGAGGAATTTGAAGGGAGTTTAGAGCAGTTTCTAGGTGTTGATTGAGAAATTTTGAGTATGGATTGGTTTGATCAATGTGTATTGCTGTAGGAATAAAATGATCATAAAAAGTTGATTTACGATTTCGAGTGAATTCGATGTAAGAGCTGCAAGTACCAAACATTCCCGGTTGTAGATTTTCACGAAGAGAGCCACAAGCTGCGGTTGCAATAATGTGGGTGACACCAATTTCATGTAAAGCAAAAATATTAGCTCGATAATTGATCTGATGTGGGGGTATGTGGTGTTTTTTACCATGTCTGGGAAGGAAAACCAGGTTTTGGTTGTGAAACTGAATCTCTTCAAAAAATGCTTCTCCATAGGGAGTATGTATCGTTTTCTCTGAAATAGTTTCCACCGAGGGGAAAGATCGAAAACCGGAACCACCAATAATACCTATTTTCATGCGCTATAGCTCCTTTTTCCAGTTAGTTTGTAGACAATTTCATTTACTTTCTGAAGGACATGTTTCTCATCAAAAGTAGTAATGATTCTGTCTTTCATAACAAATTTACCTTGCACAATCACAGATTCAACCTCAGATCCATTTGATGCATAGACAATATTCGAGATTGGATGAAAGCATGGAGTAGAAGAGGGATGATTCATGGATAAAAAGACCAAATCTGCAAATGCTCCTTCTTGAATCGTACCAGCTTCGTTTGGAAATAACCACTGACCGGGAATTTTCGTAGCCATTGAAAATGTTGTTTTCCCATCTATGGCTTTTGGATTCTTTGATGGTACCACTTTCCCTAAAAGTGAAGAAAGTCTCATCTCAAGCATCATATTAAGTTGATTGTTTGACGATGCACCATCTGTGCCAATGGCAACTGGAATCCCCTTTTCAAGATAACTTTGAATAGGAGCGATGCCAGAGGAGAGTTTCAGATTTGATGCAGGGATATTCACTACCAAAACATTGTGATTCAGCAATACTTGTTGCTCTTCTTCTGATACATGAACACAATGAGCAGCGATAGTTGGATTATGAAAAAGACCAGTTTGGGCAATTTCGATGATTGGAAGAGCTCCATGATGCTCCTTTTGAAAATCATGAACTTCTTTTTCTGTTTCATTCAGGTGGATATGGATACCAATACCATTTTTTTGAGCAACATCTGCTATATTTTTTAGAAATGATAAGTTGCAAGTATAGGGAGCATGAGGACCAAAAAAAATCGATACACGTCCATTGGCAGCACCATGATATTCGCGGTGCATCGACAGAACTGTTTGTATTTTTTCCTCTCCAGCAGTATCCATCATGCCAGGTGATAGTAATGCTCGAATACCGGATAATTCGACTGCCTTAATGGTTTCTTCTGTGAAAAAATACATGTCATTAAAGAAAGTACATCCAGATCGAATGCATTCTGCAATCCCCAATAGCGAACCATAATAGACTGCTTCGGGGGTTAATTTAGCTTCAATAGGGAATATTTTGGTTGTTAACCACTCATGCAATGGTAAGTCATCAGCAAATCCCCGAAAGAGAGTCATTGCAATATGGGTGTGAAGATTCATCAGCCCAGGAATGAGAAGCTTTCCGGTGCCGGAGTAACATTCTTCTTTTGGAGAAACTTGGAAAGAGTTTTCATTTGAAATGGATTGAATGATTCCATTTTGAATTGAGATGTGACCCTTTTCCCATTCCATTTGAGGATTTAAATAGGTGCAATCAGTTAATATCATGTAGCCTCCTGCCAATCGTATGAATTTGCCAATTCATTAGCCAAATCCCCCACCAGAACCTCCACCACCACCAGAGAAACCTCCTCCTCCCGAGAAACCACCACCGGATCCACGACCACTAGACCAGTTACTTTTCCAGCCACTTGTTCTACCAGGACTAGTGTTTATTCTTTGCAATGTATGTTGAGTGGGTCCAACGGCAGTTATCCGCTTGGTTAAAGATTCTACAAGAAATGGACTTGTCCACAGTAAATTCTGGTGGAAAGCATTCGATACTTCTTTATCTTCAAATCCAGGAAAATGTAGCTTGAAAGCTTTTAGTACTTTTTTACTAATTCCGAGCATGGTCGCATACACCAGGAATTTTTCCCAGATAATGATGGAGTCAGCTTCATAATGCTCCAAATTACTAAAATCCAGTAAAAACTGTTGGAATGCTTTCCATTTGACAAATTCTTCTTTGCCCTTTATTGATCGCTTACGTAGGTTGCGTGCAAAAATGCAATACAACAGGGTTGGTAAACCCAACAATAGATATGATGGTGAAAAAGCAAAAAGAACTAAAGTGGTGAAGATTAAAAATGATCCAAGAGAACGTATAGTTGCAGAAGCTTTTAAAGACCCGGCATGAAACCAGTTTTTTTCTTTTGCATTTTTCTGTAACTGCGTTCGAAATCTGTGATATGGGTAGGCATACACCGATTTGTATCGTTTGATCTTTTTTTGTAGTTCTTTGATGGTGATAGTATCTTGTTTACTGCGGAATAGAATATCTTGTAACATTGTTTTTTCGAAATCATGCAAATAGATATCTTTTTTTACCCAGGTCAAGCGAAAATCATTTGGATCATCTACTATGGCTTCATATTGAATTATCTTCCGGTGAATGAAGTGTAATATTGTTGCGCTGATGAATCTTTTGTGAAAATTCTGATAGTAAAACAGCATACCAACGAGAGCAGGGGGTTCATCGGTGGGTGGTTCGCGGTAGTATGGAATTTCTTTCACTTGAGGTTCTTTACCATAAATAAAATATAGCAAGAAAAAAAGACCAACAAGGAGAATAGTAATGTACAAAGGAATTTGATTCACCAATCCCCTTTTGATGTTAGCTGCAAGTGCAAGACGTTGTTCTTCGGCTTGGATGCTCTCAAGAACAGTTACATCGCTTTTATTCCTACCCCATGACTGATCAAAGCTTTGAAAATAGGAGGAGGGAAGCAAAAGCCGTACACCAATACTTTCTCCTGGCAGAATATTATTGCAGTAAGCTCTGAATTCTGTTTCATTGATTTTTTCTGTAACACCCTGAAAGGGGCCATGCCCCCAAATATTGTACTGATCCATGGGAAAGGGTTGATCCCATCGGATGGTTGCTTCTAATTCAAAAACAGGTAGTGGCCAGTTTTTTCCCTGAAGTTGCCAATAGAACTGTCCATAGTCTTTATAAAGCTCAATGCTTCCCAAAATATCATAGGTAAAAGTAACAGTTTTGGCTTCATCGGTTGCATCAAAATAATAGTAAATGGTGTATTCACTGGAAGTTTCTTCGATATAGAAAGTAAAAGGCGAAGCTTCATTTTTTGATGATTCAGTAAAAAGAGTCTCATCAACGGAAACAGAGAAGTTTTCCATACGTCCAAAATCGTTTTTGTCTAGAGTGTAATATCCATATGAGAAAGTTCCGTAAAACGAAAACTGCCGGGTTTCCTGAATTGTTACACTTCCGTCTTCTAGTATATGCACATCAATCATTGCGTGTGTGCAATCAACCGATTTACATTGTCCGATCCGAGGTTGGGTTGGAAATAATAGAAAACAGGTGACGAATGTGAAAAGGAAAAACGGAATTATGCATATCCGCTGCACTAGCAACCCAATGTTTATTGCACCATACTGTTTTTTCATCGTGTCCTCCTACTTTTAAAGGGAACGGTGAGATGATCCTATGATAGAAGAAAGTGTTACATCATGGGTGGTGCAGTATGTGCTAATATCTTGAATAATGGCGGGGAGTATAAAAGGATCTACCAAGTTCATTGTTCCAACCTCTACGGCAGATGCACCTGCACAAATGAATTCGATTACATCAGAAGCACATTGTATACCACCACAACCTATGATTGGTAATGTCGGGTGGGAAGAGAATGCTTCCCAAACAACCCGCAGTGCAATGGGTTTGATGGCAGGACCGGATAATCCTGCAAAGATCTGACGAAAGAAAGGCTTCCTGCTGATGGGATCAATGGCAATGCCTCGAATTGTATTACCAATGCAAACTGCATCAAAGCCTTCTTGTTGAATTACTTCCAATATTTCGGAAAGAGAGTTTGTTTCTAGAGCAATTTTGGCAATCAAGAAGTGATCTGTAGCTTTTCGGACTCGATGAAGGGTATCCTGCAGCACATCTTTATTTTGGCAAAACTGAATCCCATTTTTATGAATATTGGGACATGACACATTTACTTCAATTGCATCCACTTCGTATGGATTGATGGCATGAGTTAAATCAACAAAGTCATCAACTGTAAAGCCAGCAATACTAATCCATTTTGAAGTATGGAGTGATAAGACAAAAGGCATTACTTCTTCCAGAAACCATTTCACTCCTTTGTTTTCTAACCCAACGGAGTTTAAAATCCCCCCAGGAGTTTCATATATTCTTGGAGAAGGATTTCCTTGCCTGGGGTGAAGAGTGATACTTTTGGTTAACAATGCCCCCAATTGATTGACATCGTATAGAGAATTAACGATGGAGCCATCTCCGAAAGTGCCTGATGCCGGAATAATGGGATTTTTCAGTTGAATCATATGGCCTGGAGATTGAAGGGTGACCTGCATGCAGTTATTCCTCATGATAGACTCTCCCATACAACACTCGAACCGTCAAATGTGGGACCATCTTTGCATACCGTCTTCATACCTTCTTTGGTTTGAAAAGAACATCCAAGGCAGATGCCAAAACCGCAGGCCATTCTAGACTCAAGAGATACTTCAATAGAAATATGATGTTCAGCGCAGTGTTTTGTTACGTTTTGCATAAGCTTTGTAGGACCACAGCAATAGATTTTCAAAGGAGAAGTGGTGGATTCTCTTTGATATTTCTGTAATAAGTTTTCGCTAAACTGAAGAGAATCATTGGAATTGCAATAATCCGCATGAAAATGCAAATCAATACCTTTTCTATGAAATAGATTTGCAGGAATCCATTCTTCTTCATAGGATGTTCCATACCACAACTCAAAGGGGGTATTGGGGTAATATTTTGTTAAGAAGTGCAAGGGAGCAATCCCTAAACCTCCACCAATCAGCACATTGAGTCCCTTCTCTTGAGGAAGGGAAAAGGGATTACCGCAAGGAAGAAGCATTTCCAGGGAATCCCCAACTTTTTTTTCAGACAAATTAGTAGTCCCTTTTCCAACAACTTTGTAAACAACAGAAACAGTATCTGGAGAGGCATTAAAAATGCTAAAAGGTCTTTTCAATAGTGTGGAATGTTTACCGGGACATGAAAGCTGGATAAATTGTCCTGGTTGTATTGTTAGACCTGATTGGGCATACCGTAGAGATAAGAAAAAAATATTCTTTGCAATGCATCTATGCTCAATAATTTCACCATTAGTTTTGATCACTATACACAACCTTTCCTTGAAAAATTGTGGAACGAATTCTACCTTTGAGTTTTTCCCCAACAAAAGGAGAATTGCTACTTTTTGAGAAGAACTTAGACGAAACAACGTATTCTTGCTCATCGACTATTGTAAGGTTTCCAAGATTGCCACATTGGATCTGGCCATGATTTTGGAGTTTTAGAATAGAATTTGGTCCATTGGTAAACAGTTGAATGAGTTGAGGAAAAGATATCCAACCTGGAGAAACCAGAGCAGTATAACTAGCTGCAAATGCAGTTTCGAACCCAATGATGCCAAAAGGAGCATTGCAAAAATCTGTATTTTTCTCAGAGGCACTATGGGGAGCATGGTCAGTTCCAATACACCGGATAATCCCACTTCGCACACCTTCTTTCAGTGCTTTCTGATCTACTTCCGAGCGAATGGGAGGATTCATTTTAAAGTTGGTGTTGGTTAGGTCAATATTCTTTTCTGAGAAGTATAAATGATGAGGGGTAGTATCTGCTGTGAAACGGTAAGAAGCATCAGAAAGTCCCATCAGAACATCTATAGATTGTTTAGAGGATAAATGAGTGAAATGAGGAGAATACTCTTCCTCATGGCAAATCAATAAATCTCTTGCAACGCATGTGGATTCAGATGAAGAAGGGATACCGGGAAATGCTAATTCTGGTGAAGCATCTCCATAATGGATTACACCATTGGATGAAATGCTTGTATCTTCTTCATGCAAGATACAAACGTAATTTTCTTTTTTTGCATGTTGAATGGCTTTTCGAAACAAAGGTGGATAATTGATTCCCACCCCATCATCAGAGAATACAAACGGTGCATCAATGGTTCGATTGAATGGTGGAGTAGAGTGATTGTGTAAAAATAGGCTGGATAATTCATTACCTGCCAATCCTGATGTAATAGATCCAGCTTGAATAACTTCAATGGAGCTTTTGTGCTGAATGATGTCAAATAGGTTTTTCCATTTTTCTACGGAGTCAATGACAGGAGTGGTATTTGCCATTGCTACAACGGTAGTATATCCTCCAGCAGCTGCAGATCGCGTTCCGGTTGTAATATCTTCTTTGTGAGTTTGACCGGGTTGGCGCAAATGACAATGGATATCTATAAAGCCTGGAACAACAAATTGATTGTTTGCATCGATTTCTTTGTCATTCGTATTGGGGATTGAATCTGATATTTCTACAATCATGCCATCCTGAATACGAACATCAAGTTTTTGAAATCCCTCCAAAGAATTTACAAAAACATACCCATTTCGAATGAGGATGTTTCCCGTATTTTTCATATGTTTGCCTCTTTTTAAATAAACATTTGTGTTTATTATAGTATATACAAATGAAGTATTGCATTCTATCAGTACGAAGAAAAGAGAAATCATGATTAGAGCTTACTATTCAGATCAGGAAACAATGCAAACTACTCTGGTTTCAGACTTAACAATGAAGAATATCTGGATTCATTGTATTCGGCCAACTTTTGATGAGCTTACGACATGTTCTGAAGCCACAGGAGCTAATATGGATTTTCTCCGTGCTGCACTGGATATGGAAGAAGGATCCCGAATTGAAATTGAGGATGATCAAATGATTGTTATCATTGACATCCCCATTTATGATGAAAACATGAAAAACGAACGTTTTTTTGATACTATCCCGTTAGGCATCATTATTTTGAAGGACAAGATCATCACTGTATGTCTTCAGGATAACTCTATTACTTCTGAATTGGAAAATGGGAAACCAAAAATCCATACGTTTAAAAGAACACGATTTTTGCTACAACTATTGTATAAAACATCGCAAGTATATATTCGATATTTACGTCGGATTGATCAACAAACTGACCAACTAGAAATTGCCATGCATAAAGCAACTGAAAACAGGAAACTTACCCAACTATTGAATCTCCAAAAAAGTATCACCTATTTTTCAACTTCTCTACGTTCTAATGAAGCCACGGTAGGACGACTTCGTAGTTCACAGTTTGGGTATACCAATGATCCAACTCTTCATGAGGGAAGAAAATTTCTTGCTATGTATGAAGAAGATCAGGAACTATTGGAAGATGTTCAAACTGAAAACAAACAAGCTATTGAAATGGCTGAAATTTACGGGCGAATTCTTGAAAGTATGGGAAATATTTTTAGCTCCATGATTTCTAACAACTTGAATATGGTTATGAAATTTCTAACCAGCATCACTTTAATTGTTTCAATACCTACGCTGATTGCCAGCATATTGGGCATGAATGTTGCATTTCCTTTTGATTCCAAACCACTAAGTGTTTTTTGGATGACAATGATGTTTATGCTTATGCTTACCGCTGTTTTAATCATTATCTTAAGAAAGAAAAACCTTTTATAGGAGGAACAGATATGCAGAAAAAAAGAAATACCGATCGATTCAATCTATTTCTGGGGATTATAGTGATTGTAGCGGGAGTGTTTTTTCTCTTGCAGAATCTATTTCCTCAAATGCCTTTATGGTCTTATTTTTGGCCTTTACTACCCATTGTTCTTGGTTTAACCCTAATACAAATGGGGAGCATGTTTAGCGACGGTGGACGACCATTTTTCCTTATCACAGGTTCAATGCTAATTATGGCAGGACTTCTGATTCTGCTCCAGAGTTTTCTACAAAATCCCTATTGGTGGTCGTATGCTTGGACCTTGATATTTCCTGGGGCATTTGGTGTTGGACAAATCATTTGCGGGAAAATTTCGTCTAGAAAAAAAATCAACAATAGCGGTATTTCTCTTCTTGTTCTGGGAATTGTATTTTTCGTTGTAGGGTTGGTGCTATTTCAATTTGTCTATCAAAATGCATATGTGACCGATAGCATAAGAACTCAGTTAAATTATGGTTTTGTTTTAGTTTGCTTGGGGATTTTTATTCTGACTCCAAAGAAATTTTATCTAGAATCCTCTCGTTTCACTGTGAATCGTTTTTTTACCGATCGAATTCAAAATGAACAGGAAAAATCAGAAGAAAGTTTTTCTGATGAATCTATCATGACAGAAGAGTATCAAAACGAGAGTAGTAACGAAGTAGATGGATCTACTCGTGAAACTGAATCCAATAATGACACCGAAAAAGTTGAAGAATTACTAACTCAATAACTTGATGGCAAAACTGATTGATTTAGTTCTTCGTCACTACAATAGGTATCCGTTGATGCAAGCAGAGGATTTTCACAAGTTACTTTTTCAGGCTACACGTGGTCCAGTTCATTCTTTGCATCACCTGGAGAAAGCAAGAGAGTATTTTTTCCAAGAGTGGGGAAATACTATCTCCACTACAAGTAACACTCCGCTTTTTGAAGATATCTCCTTGCATACGCCCCTCTATCGAGTACACTTTGAACCCTTAAAAGGGCAAGGTGTACAACCAGAATTAGTCTGGGAGTTTTTTTTGGAAACCAGTAAAACCTTTGCTGAAAATCTTTCTCAATATAAATCTGCGTTGCAGGAGTTTTTAAAAATAACAAAAAGTCCTTCCCTTCATTGGATCGAGAAGGACTTTATGATTCTTTGGGAAGAAGTGAAGGAAAACTCTTTGTGCATTCCTACACATTCAGAAATTTATCGAAGTGCGTATCAGCCTCATTATAGGATTGTATCTGGGGATTATTTACCAGAAATCATTCCATAATAAGTACTGTAACTGTTTTGTTACCGTTATTCTGCTTTTTCAATATCTCCTTGCCAACTTGGAAAACCTTGAAGAAGAGAATGAACATTTTGATAACCTGCATTGACAACCCATTCAGCTGCTAAGCGAGATTTTGTTCCTGTTTTGCAGTACAGGACTACGGGTATGGATTCTGTATCTTCACTAGCAACAGGAAAATCGGTTGTTAAGGTGTTAAAATCAACATGTAGAGCACCAGGGATATGACCGCTTTTATACGCAGCTTCATCACGAAGATCAAAGATTAGAAGTTCAGCTTGTTCATCTACTTTTTCTTGTAGATCATCTGTTTTTATATCAGACCAAAAGGTCACGCATTCATCTTCACGAATTGGAACTTCTTTCGGATATTCGATATCAATTGTATTTGGAGGAGTCCAATTAACTTGAGCTCCCAATGTTTCCGACACAAATCGAAGTGGTACTAGCGTTCTTCCGTTTTGAATAAAGGGGGGAACATCTAGAGTTTGTTCAAATACATCTCTATCTACTTTTATTTGAGCTGTAGTAGATCCAATTGTCAGGGTAATTGTAGATTTACCAATTACATATGAGACAGTGTCTACTTTTTTTGTTTCTTCAGACATGGTAAATGATACTTCAGCATCTAGCTGTTCACCAATCCATCGAAATGGAACCATCGTTCTGCCATTTACGACCAGTGGAGGAGTTTCCAGTACGAGTTTTTCTCCATTTACGGTTGCATTGGCGTTGTCAGTATGCATCTGCAGTACTTTTTGATCCATGGGTTTGATGTAAATGTTAATAATTGAGGATAAGCGAGAATTCTCAACAGAACCTACTAATAACTTTGCACTGATAATACTCTCAGTATCAGCACCATCGGAGCAAAGAATGCGGAAACCCAGTTTGGTCGATTGTTTTGGTTGCAAGGGTCCAACATCATATTTTTCTTGTACAGAAAAACCATCCAGCTCAACTTTTAATCCAATTTCTACAGGAGGTTTACGAGTTACAGAGACTGTATACTTGCTTTCCTGATCTAATAAATTGGTAAAAGGAACTTCAACATAGGTTGTAGTACCTTTGACTACAGATATCATAAAACTTGTTTGAGAGAGTAACTTTTCTTCTGCTTGCGTTTTAAAAAAACTACATACAGAGAAAAGTAAAGCAAAAGAAACGACACTAGCTAAAAACTTCTTCATACTATCTCCTTCATATGTTAATTTTCGCTATCTTCACTAGATTGATCTGCATAGGCAGCAATCAAATCTCGGGTTTTTTGTAAATATGTAACACCTTTTCGTAACTCTTCCATACAAGATTCTATGGCTTCTATGTCTTGTGTTTGGATGGCATTGGGAAGATCTGTCACCATGATCTCAAAATGATCAATAGCAGTTTGATATTCTTTGTGGATGTACAATAAATCTTCAGAAGGGGAAATAATCTCAGACTCTTCAATCAACGCCTGCATATAGAACAAAACTTCATAGATATTTTTTTCCCATATCTCTACATCAGTTCCCTTTGATTGTAACACTCGGTGAAGATCAGAAAACAATTCAGCCCATTTTTTTGTATGATTTTCCAGTTCGTTGATATAGAGCAAGTTTGGATTTTGAACCAATGCCTCAAGGGATTCTTGGTTTGCTGCAATCTGTTTTTGTTGTTCTGAAGAAGACAGATTAATGGTTTGAACAATACCACCGCTATAGCTGATGATGAATAGAGCAATATTTGCCAAGATGATAATGGCAATGCCCCACATCCACCAACATTGATACCAGCTTCTTCGTATGTTTTTTTCTACGTTCATGTAATGAAACCACCTTGTTTGTGTATCTAGGTATATATAAATTCTTTACATTCATCCAGTTAAAAATATACTTATTTTTTTGAAGAATGATTTGTAATTTTTCGTGCGTTACGAAGTATAGTATATAGATTCTATGCTTTTAATCATAGCTTGGAGGATTGTACATGGGCAGAGAACAGAAAATTAAACAACTTCGCAAAGAAGGAATCTTGAAGTCCGTAAAGGTAGATAAAAAAAGAAAATCTGCAATACGGAATATGTTTATTTGGATTCCAACAACCATCATTATTGTTGTACTTGTATTTGGTATGTGGGCATATTCAGCGAAAGATACAACCGCTGTTGTTAACGGAACAAGGATTACGAACAATGAAGTTAATGAATTGCTCGAACCAATTAAAAGCCAAATGCAACAGCAAGGCATAAACCCGGATGATCCGGAGCAATCAGCGAACGTTGAAAAGTATAGAAGCAGCGTTGTGGAGATGCTGGTTAATAAAACTTTAATTGAGCAGTATGCAAAAGATCATTCTGTGACAATTTCTGAGGAAAAACTGAATGAAGAAATTGATAAAGAAATTGAAAACATTCGCTCTCAATATGCTTCTGAAGAAGAGTTTTTAAATCAGATTCGCCAGTCACCTTTGCGCAATGAAGAAAATCTTCGCAAAGAGATTAAAAAGTCTATTGAACCAGCACTTCTTGAAGATGCAGTTTTAGCGGATCAATATGATGCAATTAAAATCACAGAAGAAGATGCACGAATATTTTTTAATGCTCCCGCAAGCGTTGAAGCTCAAAGAATTTTCATTGCTACTGATTCTGAAATGGATGAAGCAACATTAAAAGAAAAAGAAGATCAAATCACCGACATACGAACCAAAATTGTGAATAATGAACTGTCTTTTGAAAAAGCTGTTGCAGAATATTCCGAAGATAACGCCACCAAAGTTAATGAAGGAAAAATGTACCTTCAAGAAGGTGCATATGAAGAAGAACCCGAACTTTGGGAAGCGGTTCAAACACTAGCTGAGGGCGATGTATCAGGAATAGTGAAATCCGATAAAGGCTTCAGTATTATTCGCGTATTATCGATTTCTCGAAATCGAGATCAATATAACGAACCAGAACATGCAGATATTTTGAAAATTATTCTTGAAGCACCACAAGGGGCTGTTGAAACAGAGATTAATGAATTGCAAACCAAAGCCAGTGGTTATGTTAATACGATGCGATCTGGCAAAGAGACTTTTGAGAATATTGCAACCACATATTCTGCTGTTCCAGATCAGGGACTTACTCCTAATCCTTTATACAAAGGTTCTAATCCTCCTTTAGACGAAGTCGTTTTCGGTTCTTTAAAAGAGGGAGAAATTTCTGATCCTATCAGAACAAACGAAACAACATTTGAAATTGTGAAAATTGTCAAAAAGTATCCCGCAAAAATTGCTGTGTTTGAAGAAATTAAAGATCGTGTAATGCAATCAATGGAAAACCAAGAACGTAATAAAATACGAGAAGCTTTTTTAGAAGATCTTCGTGATCAATCTCGTATTTCTCATTCCAACCCCTGGGACCGTATGGCATCATGGTGGAATCAAACATTTGGTGGATTCTTTGAATCTGTCAAGAATTGGGTTCGTAGTTTTACTGTTGATCCAATTCCTGAAAACTTAACTCCTACACCTAGTGATTCTGGTACTCCTATGACTATTCCACTTCAAGGTGAAGATGGTCAAACCATAACCATTGACCCATCACAGATGGGTATTGACCCATCACAGATGGAATCTATTGATGTGCCAGTTGAAGGACAAACTCAAACCCCGTAAGGACATAAACTATGAAAAAAGACAAATTACTCCGTAATAAAAACAAGGGTACCGTTTCAGATAGTTCTTCTAGAAGAATCCAATGGAAAATGCTATTCATTATAGTTCCAATCCTTGTTTTAGCATTTCTCTTCACGTGGTTTTATCAATCGAAAAATATTGTCATGAGTGTTGGCCCGCTTGACATTACTGCACAAGAACTTGAAATTGAAACACAACGACTTACTCCTCCTGATTATCAGCAAAAACTGAAAAACATGGATGAAGAAGATCGAATCACCACTGAAGAACGAGTTCAAGCCAAAGCTTTGGAGAATTTAATTAAGCTGAAATGTGTGTATCTATATGCACAGGAAAACGATATTACTGTCACAAACGAAGAAGTGCAAGCTACAATTGATGAATATGCGAATTCATATGCTTCTAGTCCCGAAGAAGAAGTTGACATTCGAGCCACTCTATCTGATTATGGAATTCCATGGCGTTCTTTTTGGAATGATATGAAGTACCAAACCATTTACGACAAGGTTTTAGAGCCTATCCGAAATGGAGTTGAAGCAACAGAAGAAGAAATGCGAGCTCATTATAATGAATTTGCTCCGTATTACGATGTACCTGCAAAGGCAAATCTTCATTTCATTGTTGTTGAAGAAGAAAATGTTGCCAAAGAAATTATGGACCAGCTTTTAGATGGAGCAGATTTTGAAAAACTTGCTCAAGAAAAATCGATTAGCCCTACTGTAATGTCCGATAAGGGCGATATGGGCTGGGTAACAAAAGAAGAACTGTATCCAGAAATCGCAAACAATGCGTTCTTTCCAGATTTAGCTCTTGGTGAGTATTATCTGCTTCAGGCTCGAGATGGATGGTATGTTCTTCGTGTTGATGAGAGAACTGAAGAGAAGAAGAATACATATGAAGAAGTACGGGACCTTATTGAAGAGGATGTCATTTATCAAAAGCAAGACCAAGTTGTTAATGGATTCATGAATCGCCTTTCGGATCAATATGAACGTCGCATGGTTGTAGGAAATCGATGGACTCATTTCTTGGAATGGTGGGATCGTTTGCGAGGAGTTACTAAATGACATATGTTTCTTACGAAGATCAAGACTCACATTCACTGCAACAAGATGTCACAGAAGAGGATGTTTCAAACTCCCATACTGAAGTAGGGTCAAAAGATTCATCCAAAGACGAAAGCATAGATTTGTCATCCAAGAAACCAAAAAAGTGTTTTCGATGGCTTCGCAATATTGTCGTAGGAGCCTTGATTCTCTTTTTCCTTTCTTTTATTCTCTATCTGGTTATTCCTACTCCTACCAAAACAGTTCGAAATTTCTTCTACGCACTTATGAATGAAAACTATTCCGTGGCGTATTCTTTTATTGCCAAAGATTACAAAAAGAGTAGAGGGTCGTACGAAAAATTTGCCTCTGATTATGATACCGCTGTTCGATCTGGCACACGTACCCGTGCGATTCGTGTTATTGATGAGTTGAAAGGTAAAGAAAAGAATCAGCGAATTGTAGTTGTTGAAATTGATGTGTTTTATCAGGGATCATTGGTTACCAGCGTTGGAGCTTATCTTTGTGAAAAGATTCCTGGTGAAGGTTGGAAAATCGTTGGTAATGTAACAACCGAATACAACAAAAACCAAGCACAAAAACTTGTCCCTCAGCAATAAAAGGAGATCAACATGATTACGAAAACCACTGCTATTGACCCTTCTGAAAAGAATCCAAGAACCATCTTGTATATTCTTGGTGTTGGTATACTTGTAGTTTTATTGGCATGGTGGGCTTACAGCATATATGCCCCATCTCCTGCAAAGACAGTAAAAACATATTTCCACCATATTGCACAAGAACAATATGAGGAAGCATTTCAGCTACTCGGAGGGAATTATCAGAAGACCAAACAAGACGTAGAAACTTTTCAGGCTCAGTTTGAAAATGCTCGAAACCATGGAACCGTCTATATTGGTGTAAAGATAGAAAAAGTTACTCCTACGGAACGACAAAGTCAAAAAGTTGTTGCATTCACCCTGATTGCTAAAGAAAAAGGCCGGGAGACAAATCCCCATGGCCAATATGTTTTAACAAAAATTGACGGTGTTTGGAAAATCACGGATTCTCTGAATTAATCCGTCTCATAAAAAAAAATTAGCGGGAGTTTTATTTACTCCCGCTTTTTTACTATACTTAAAGAAAATAATGTTCAGGGTGATATATGAAAAAGAAAGTTTTACTCATTCTTTTAGGGATTCTTATTATCGGGGTTGTTCTCGTGTGGTTTTTATTTTCTACTGGCGTACATGTGACCGGTACAGTGGAAGATGCACTTAGCCAAAAACCTGTGGCCAATGCAACCATCACGCTGGGTGAAAATTCAACAACAACAGATGAAAATGGTGTATTTGAAATTCACACCTCCATGGTACCCAAACAATCAATATTTGTTTCTAAGCAAGGCTATAAGCCCTTATCAAAACCAACTTCCTTTTCAAGATTTATCGAAAAAAAAGAGTATAAAATAGTCTTAGAACCTCTTTCTTATGTCAATATTATAAACACAGCAACCGAAGAACTTCAACATTACCAGTCCTTTTTATTTCAATCTTCCTGGCAGCAGTACATTAATATGCCAGATCAAGAAATCACTTACACAAAATATATGCTGAGTTCAAGTGGTGATATCTATTGCAAAATGCTGACTGACGACAATAAAGGAACAGCTGTGTCTGAAAAAGAAATTATCATTTCCAACCAAAAAATCTATTATAAAACTTTAATGGATGAAGATTGGGTTTCTTTCGATGCCTCCCAAATACGTGGCACTGAGCTTCAAAAACCACAAGATCTTTTGATTCTTTTTAATGCCTCTATGGAAGAGCCTTCTGAATTTCGAGAAGAAGGTATGGTGAACTGGTATATTCACGAAGACGGATCTATATCTCAAGAACCCAATACTGAAAATCCTATATCTTATCCTTTACGAAAATTTGTTGCTAGTTGGCCCAAAGGGAAGACAGAACAGAATGCAATACTATACCTAACTGAAGATGAATATGATCTTGTGGCAGGTGAGTTTCATATTATTGCACCAATCGGTTTGGATGAAGATAACCCCGGTCGGATGAACGAACAAAGGATTACCTTTAAAATCAGCCTTATGAATCAGGCTGTTGTTATAGATATCCCAACTGTATCAGATTCTAGCGAATAAAACAGTAACTCCCATTACTGTTCTTTTTCAAGAAGAGTACAAGTATTTCCCTGTATTGTTATCTGCATACCCGTTTGTATTTCTTTAAAAAATTGTGGATCTATTTCTGCAAGAAACGGAATTTCTCCTAAAATTGCTCCTTCTACTAGGTTGTAATCTGCTGGTTGCAGGGTAATAATTGCTACAGGACCTTTGCCTTCTTTTGCTAAAGATGACAAAATGACACAACCGCTTGAGGATCCTTTTGATGCAGTAAAAGCTAGTATCTGCTGAGAAATATGCATATCTTTACAAGGACTATCGATACGAATGATTTTACCACTATGACTATCAATGTCTCCCAAAAAAGAAAAGCTGTGTGGGCAAAGGAGGCAAGGCGCAGAGATAGTATCCAATTGGGCTGAACCCTTTACAATTCTTTTCCCTTTAAATACTTTCATTATAGTTATCCTCTTTCCAATCCATAGAAACACGTTTTCCTATTACAGCACTCTCAATGCATTGATCTGTAGATAATAAAACTGGTTTTACACCAAGGAGATTCTTTGAATAATGAAGCATCTTAAGACTATTGGAAGCCATTGTTTGATAGCATGGAAAAGGAACACCGAAGCGAGAACAAATATTGCTTCGCATGTGTGATTCAACGGGACATGTATCAGCGATCAAACGAATTCCTGCTCTTTCAAGTGTTTGTGTGAAACCTAAGTGAGACGACTGTAATTTTGTCATACGGTTTGTGCAAATCCAAAATGTTACATTTTCATGAATTGTTTTTCCTTCCATTTTTGTAGCTACATGTTGTATCATGGAAAGTGTTGCATGTGGACAACCTAAAACGACAAAATCAATAGGCTGGTTTTCATTGACTACTGTAAATTTTGCTCTTGTTTCTAACATTTCTTTTTTACTAATCTGAACATATGGCAAATCTTTTAACGATGAAGTGTCATATTGTATTGCTTCAGGAGTAATTCCATTCCAGTGAAACAATGTTACGGAACCAGAAGTTGCCATAGCAGCACCCAAGGAAACAATTTGACTCATTGTTGGTTTTGGTTTATTGGAAGAGTGAATAAAAGGAACTTGATCTTGTGCATATTCACCAATCAGGTAGCCAAGTATAGACCATTGGTCGATTCGAGATAAATCATTTGGGCTCAGTGTTAGTTCACAATAGCACGAAGGAGATCGGTTCTGGTCTAATAGATATCCCATAGCGGGATATTTTCCCGTAATAGATGAATATCGAGTAAACAAACCACCCCTATTTGTACGTGCTCCCAGTACACTGTTGAAATAGATAATGGCACTGCTTTCTACGGAACTAATATAGCTACCCATAGGAGGAACAAAGCCAATCTGCTGGGGTGTACAAGTAAAAGTTTCAAGTATCCCCATTTTTGGGAATGCATGTTTTGTTTTTTCTTGAAGAAAGAAAAGTTCAGAGGGACAGTTTGTTAAACTAGGATCTTCTATGTCACAACACAGTGTTGAACTAGTAGTGGGAACAACTACCTGGATATTTTGATTTGCATATTGTTCAACATCTTCACAAAAGCCGTCATATATGGCCATTTCTGCTGGATAATGACTGTAGGATATGTCAACAAGTTTTTCTGCTCCAAAAGCCTCCCCAAATTGCACCAAATAGTCTAAAGCTTTTGCACGTATTTGACCATATTCACCCTGGAGCATTTTTTTTTCATATTCTGTTAATTTCATATTGCTCTTTCCATTGATATCTCGGGGATTACATCGAGTATCAAATAGGATTCTTTTCCCAGTGAATGGAAAATAGTTTGATGTGCAGTCTCGGTTTGAATTGCTTTGGACGGATTTTCTTTTGTGTTGGCATGAGGATAAAATTTAGGACATGCAGAAGAACTAATCTCTAATCGTATTTGGTGTCCCTTGAAAAAACGTATTCCTGTTGCCCATAGATCAATGTTGAGATTAACAACTTCATCTTTGTTGATCCAGGTTGGTTTTTCCAGGGAATCACGATATTCTACTCTTTGAATTCCATCACATAGCTGGATGGCTTTTCCATTGGGGTAGACATCTACTAATTTAGCTGTGAAATCTGTACCAGGTGCTGATGAACTACACACAAGGTGTAAAAAGACTCTTCCGCAAACAATACAGTCTTTTTCTAATGGAGCTGTGGTGTATACCAGTACATCAGGTCTTCTTTCAATGGATTGTTGATCACATGCCTCTCCTAATTGCAACCGTACCGGATCAGTAACGTAAGGGACAGGATTTTGCGGATCATAGTCAAAGTGGTCTGGTAATTCTGTAGCCAAGGGGGGTCGAGTCGACAAAGCACCGTCACCAAAAACACTGTTTGCGTTTCCATTGCTATGGATATAGAACTTGGTTTTCATGGCTTGGGGTATTGGCCAATCTTTGAAACTATACCATTGATTATCCCCCATGATGAATATCCGACAGCGGTCTTTTGGATCTTTATAGGGGAGCTTAGAAATACTTTGATGAGAGTATTCTTTTCCTGTAAGGTGTCTAGAAAAGAATAGAAACATTTCTGTTTCTAGGTCGATCAAGGCTCCAGATCCGAAATCTAGATCCCCACACTGAGTGCTTTTGTTTAGCTTATGTGGCCATGGACCAATAATCAACTCTTGTTGATCACTAGCTTTCTTGGTTTTCGCTTCTTTTCTCATTCCTGGATAATTAAGATAGGTGGAGATTCCATCATCATCATACCAACCACATACATGTAAAATGGGTATGTTTACTTCACTCCATTTATGCATGTAGCAAACTTCTTCCCACCAAGAATCTTTTTGATAATGCTCCATCCAATGTTTCCACGTTTTACTATTTCCCATTCCAACTACTTTTGCCATATCCTGTAAAGGCCTATATTGATATATTGATGGCCAGTTTATAAAAGAAAGATTTTGGTTTGTTTTTCCGTGGACAAACAAACCCCATACGATCATATTCCAGAAAAATGCTCCATTTTGATAAGGTACATTTAGGACGGGATCTGGTAGTGGTACCAAGGGTACAATTGCCTTTAGAGAGGGATGAGAATTAGGAGCTTGTATCCAAGATGTATATCCTTCGTAGCTTCCTCCTGTCATTCCTATGTTTCCGTTACAAAATGGCTGTGAAGAGATCCATTCCAAAGTATCCCATCCATCATTTCTTTCATGTCGAAACGGTTCCCATTCTCCTTCGCTGTCATATCTGCCTCTGCAATCTTGGAATACATAACCAAACCCACGCTGAACAAACCATTGTTTCATCTGTAGTCTTTGTGGATCATTGTTTCCATAAGGCGTTCGTGTTAGGATGATAGGAAAAGAGCCTTCCTTGGAGGGTAGAAAAACATCGGTAGAAAGATAAATCCCATCTCTCATTGGTACTTTTACATCAATTTCTTGGTAGATAGGATATGTTGGATGTATATTTGTCATCTAATAAACCTCTTTTCTATGAATGAATACTTTTATAATAGCACGAGCAGAAAAAAATCACAGTTCCAGGTTTTCGCTTTACAAAATCCTCTTTTTATCTGAAACTATAAAAAACAAAGTAAGGAGGACGCAATGTCCATACGTAGATGTACAACGAATGAAGAAATTCAGACAGCCTTGGAAAATGTTCATGTTGATGTATCTTCTGATGAGCTAGATCAAGTGTTAGATGAGTTTGAGTCAGAATATGAGGACCCTGTTGCAGTAACTTTACAAAACTACATGGAAGCACTAGATTCCGTTATTATGGAACAATGTGGTGATTGGATCGATTACATTGATTATGTCCGGTATCTGAAAGATTTAGTGGAAGACGAGGAAAACCAATTTAGTTTAGTCAAAATTAATGATGGCTATTGTATTGTCTATCCTGATATGCCTGATTCCACGGATGAAGAAGATGAATTTGAGGAAGACGAAGAAGAAGACATCGAAATCGAGTTACCTGAAGGGTAAATCGATAGTAAAACTCCTTACAGCTCAATTTTCTGAGATAAAGGTGTTGGGTTTTCTCCACCTAAACAAGCAGTGCACAATTCTTCTGTAGGTATTCGTAAGCAAATTGGGAGCTTTTCTACTGTCATATACGTAACTGAGTCTGCTTGAATGAGCTTTGCTATCTCTTTAGGATCAGAACTTGTGAAGGTGATGAGCTCTTCTTTTGTAGGAAAATTAACTCCGTAGTGGCATGGATTAATTAAGGGTGGACATGTTGAAAAAAGGTGAACTTCTTTCGCTCCTCTGTTGCGGATTTTCTGGATGATTCCTTTTGAGGTAGTTCCTCGTACTATGGAATCATCTACTAAAAAAACAATTTTATCTTTTACCACGTCTTCAATTGCTCTTACATTTGCAGCAACTTCATGTTGTCGAATAGTTTCATTGGGTTTAATGAAAATACGGCCAATGAAACGGTTTTTTTCTAGCACATCTTTGTATTCGCATCCAATTCTTTCTGCAAATACAACAGTTGCTGGTCTGGAAGTTTCAGGAATGGGTGAAACAATGATTTTGTCATTAGAATTTTTGAGTCTTTCATAGAGAGGACTTTCCAAATACAGATCAGCTAATCGTTTTCCAAGGTTACCTCTGGCTCGATTAACACTGATACCTTCTATTTTTGAAGTGGCTCTGGAGAAATAGATCCACTCAAACATACAATGTTGGGGTTGTTTAGCATTGATTATGCGAGATTCTGCTTGTAATTTGTAATCAATAAAAATAGCTTCTCCGCATTTCACATTTTGTATATCATCGACAATGCTTTCGATAGCAACACTTTCCGATGCAAATGCCCAGCAATCTTTGCTTTTTCCGTACACCAGAGGACGAATTCCGTGAGGATCTCGGAAAACCAACATTCCTTCTCCTCGAATTACTGCAATTACCGAATAGGATCCGAGTAAAATGTCCATAATCTTTGACACAGACTCAAAACACTTCTCTTTCACACTTCTTTGATTGGATTGATTGAAGTAATAGGAAAAAAGATTTAGAATCGTTTCTGCATCACAGTCGGAGTCGCAATAAATTCGTTTTTCTTCTAATGCTTTCCGAACATCGACTTCGTTTAATATGTGACCATTGTGGGCTAACCCTATGCCACCACTACTGTTGTAAAACGGTTGTGGATCGTGCTTACCTCGGGTTGTAGGATATCGTACCTGTGCTACACCACATTTTCCGTGAATACTAGAAAGTGTGTCTTGATGGAAAACTTCGGCTACTCGTCCTTGGTTCTTTACAAGATGAATACTGTTTTGGTCATCAATAAGCATTCCAGCAGTATCTTGACCTCGATGCTGAAGATCCAGCAAGCCATTGTATAAGTCATACGTAACATTTTTACTGATCGAAATGATTCCGATTACTCCGCACATAGGTAGTTATCCTTTCTACAGTTGAAACCACTAATAGGATAATGAAATTAGAAAGAAAATCTAATCTAAAAAGGTACAATGAAATGGAACCTTTGTCCATTCATTGAAAGTTAGGTGTACTCAATATATGAAAAAAAATACTAGTGAACCTTGGGTTCAGGATATTCTAGAGTGGTTTCAGAAAAATAAACGAGATTTGCCCTGGAGAAAAGATCGATCTCCTTACAAAGTATGGATTTCTGAAATCATGTTACAACAAACGCGCGTAAATGCAGTAATACCGTATTACAATCGTTTTCTTGAACACTATTCAACTGTGGAATCTCTAGCAGAATCTTCATTAGAGGATTTATATAGATTATGGGAAGGCCTGGGGTATTATTCTAGAGCAAAAAATATGCATTTGACAGCAAAAATGATTCTGCAAAAGTATTATGGAGTTTTTCCAAACACCTATAAAGAACTTGTACAACTTCCAGGAATAGGAGATTATACCGCCAGTGCTATTATGAGCTTAGCATATAATCGGTCATACCCAGCAGTTGATGGTAATGTTTTGAGATTCATAAGTCGGTTGAAGAACGATGCTTCAGACATAAAAAGTCCCGCATTCGTCAAAAATGTTAGATTGTACTTACAAGAGCTTGTTCCAGCTGGTCAGGCAAGAAACTTTACAGAAGCCCTTATGGAGTTCGGTTCTCTTTTATGCGTTCCCAAGCAACCTATATGCGATATTTGCCCCATATCGTCAAATTGCAGTGCTTATATTGATGGGAATCAGAATAACTTACCAGTAAAAAAAGAAAAATCCAAAAGTCCGGTACTAGACATTTTAGTCGCAGTCATTGAACAACAGGATAACATTCTGATTGCAAAACGCCAAGAAACCGGCCTGTTAGCGGATTTGTATGAATTTCCTGTTTTTCCTCTAACATCAAAAAAGGATTTCGTAAAAAGTTTGAAACTTTTTCTTCACACAAGAGGAATTTTTACCTCGTATAGTGTAGAGTATCAAGGAAAAGTGAAGCATGAGTACTCTCACCAGATTTGGAATAGTAAGGTATATTGCATAAAACTTCTGCAAGATGATATTCCTGTTCATGGATTGAGAGAAGCATCAAGTGAATATGTAACAGGTCAAGATAATTCTGGAAAAAAAGAAAAGAAGAAAGAATTTTTTTGGGTGAAGAAACAAGAAACTAAGAATTATCCAATTTCTCGTTTTTTTAGAAAAGTTGAAGAACTTCTGAGATAAAAGCGGGATCGAGGAGATTCGAACTCCCGGTCTCCAGCGTGACAGGCTGGCGTGTTAAACCGCTACACCACGACCCCGTGATAGAGTACTGATTTAGACATACGAAGACAAGAATAAGGAAAAAAGTGCCGAGAGATGGAATCGAACCATCGACACATGGATTTTCAGTCCATTGCTCTACCGACTGAGCTATCTCGGCATAAAAAAGCGGGATCGAGGAGATTCGAACTCCCGGTCTCCAGCGTGACAGGCTGGCGTGTTAAACCGCTACACCACGACCCCATAATAATGGTGGGCGAAGCAGGATTTGAACCTACGACTTCCTCGGTGTAAGCGAGGCGTTCTACCACTGAACTATCCGCCCTTATTCTGCCGAGAGTGGGACTCGAACCCACAAGGATCTCTCCACACGCCCCTCAAGCGTGCGCGTCTACCAATTTCGCCACCTCGGCGTATGTCCAATATTCAGTTTTCAAGGAACAGTTAAAGTGTAATTTAACCGGTTCTAAGGACGGCAAGGATGAGAGTAGAAACCCCAAATAAAATGCCAGACCATAGAATAACTTTATCTAAAAATAAATCAAGGGGTCTTCTTGATTTATAAACAGTAGCATTACCAGAAATAGCGCCAAGACCAGATGCTTTTGGTGCTTGCAGCAAGTATCCTAATATAATGCCAGCAGAGGAAATGAAAACAAGCGCTGTTACGATTGTTCGGATGGTTGCAATACTATTCATATGTTACTTGCCTTTCTATAAAATTTCGGCTTTAAACGAATCCATGCGAAAACATAGTAAACGTAAACCGTTGCAAAAATATGATACTGAATTTAAAATGTTTTGCAAGGTGGAACTTTGAAAAAAGTCTGCTAGTCAATTTTGATATATGGATCTACCCGATACCAGAAAGGATTGGAGTGTACTATGGTTCAGAATACTATGATTACGGGGACGCGACGAATTACATTGGCTGCCTTACTGATTGCAATCACTTTATTGTTAGGTTTTACTGGATGGGGATTCATCCCAATAGGTACTCCAACCATTGCAGCAACTATTTTTCATATTCCCGTTATTTTAGCGGGCATTTTATTTGGCCCCGATATTGCATTAATTTGTGGTGTTATATTTGGTATTTTTACATCTATGCTTGGATTTCCATTTTGGATCGTGGTTCCCGCAAAAATGTTTATTGGAGTTGTGGCCTATTATGTCTTTATAGGACTTGTTGCTTTCTCGGCTCGTAACAAACAAAAAACTGGAGTTCAACACACTATCTTCCCCTCTTCTGTTGCTGCTGTAGCAGGATCTCTCACAAATACTGTATTTACTTTAGGTTTGGCTACAATTTTTCGATTGTTTGGTGAATCAATTGAAGCAAATTTAGCAGTTGTTTATGCAAGCATCATTCCAGCTTCTATTGAAGCAGTAGCTGCTGCTTTTATTTGTTCTGCTGTTGTTGCTGCTTTGTATCCGTTAAAATATATTTTTACTATACCGTATCTAGGAAAATAACCAAGAAAGAAGATTGCTTTATGATGAATAATTCGCAACTTTCATTGGATTGGATTTTGCAATGGTTTTGACAATTGATGTAGGCAACACGAATATTAAATTTGGTTTTGCAAAGAAGCGGACCATCACTCATTTTTTTAAAATTGCAACAGATCGGGGAAAAACTTCTGACGAATACATTCTCCTGTTAGAGATGTTTTGTATGCGATCCGGATTCACGATTTCATCTGTTAAAGATATCGTCATATGTTCGGTGGTTCCACCACTGAACCCAATCTTTGAATCATTAGCGCAACGATATTTCCATATCCAACCCTTGTTTATACAACCTGGAGTAAAAACGGGGATAGTAATTCTGGCTGAGAATCCTAAAGAAGTAGGTGCAGATATTATCGCAGGTGCTGCTGGAGCTGTTTTTTTAGGTCGACTACCCGCTATTGTGATTAGTTTTGGTACTGCTACTGTGTTTTCAGCCATATCATCAAAAAAAGAACTTCTTGGTGTCGCCATATCTCCTGGAATGATTCGATCTGCAGAATCTCTTTTCATGAATACAGCAAAATTACCTCGTATTGAGATTAAAAAGCCAAGAAGTTATATAGGACGGAACACAAAAGAGTCTCTTCAATCTGGGATTTTTTATGGTTTCCAAGGCTTGGTTCGAACAATGATAGAAGGATTTCAAAAAGAAATACCAGATTCACCTGCCTATGTAATTGGTTGCGGGGGATTATGCAGAGATATTGCTCAAGGCGTTCCTGAAATTGACATCATTGATCCAATTTTAAACCTGAAAGGATTACTATCGATTTATGAAAAAAACGTGGAAGATACGCAACCTCTCCTTCCAAAATAATCTTGTTTTAGCACCAATGGCGGGGTATACCGATGCCCCTTTTCGAAAAATCTGCAGACGTTTTGGAGCAGGGTTGGTGATTACAGAATTGATTACCAGCTTAGGGATGTGCTTCCAAAACCAAAAAACTATTGACATGCTTCGATTTTACCCAGAAGAGCACCCCGTTGCCCTTCAGATTTTTGGTGCTTATCCCGAAAAAATGGCTCAAGCTGCAAAAATGGGAGAAGAACTTGGCTATGATATGATCGATATTAATATGGGTTGTCCTGCTCCGAAAATAGCCAGAAGCGGTAGTGGAGGAGAATTGTTGTCCGATCTTTCACAACTTCCTTTACTGTTCCGAACTATTGTGAATGCAGTTTCTATACCTGTTACTGTCAAAACCAGAGTAGGGTACCGCCCTAATCAACCAATTGCATCTTCTGTCGCCAAGATTGCAGAACAGGAGGGAATTGCTGCTATTGCAATTCATGGAGCAACCGTGAAACAAAACTCCAAAGGTAGCAGGGATTGGGATGAGATTGCAAGAACAAAAGAAATGGTCACGATCCCAGTTTGTGCAAATGGGGGCATAAAAAAACCCAGCGATGTTCTGGAGATTCTATCATATACCAAAGCGGATGCTGTTATGATAGGAAGAGCTTGTTTGGGAAAACCATGGTTTTTTCAAGATGTTCTAGATATTTACAATGGCGAAGACCCTAGAATCGTAGATTACAGAAAGCCTTCTTCTGCATTGATATTTGATACCTTACAGGAGCATATTCAGCTTGAAATTTCACTAAAAGGAGAAAATCAAGCAATTCGTGAAATGCGCAGACCGATTCATGATTATTTACGAGGATTACCCAAGTCAGGATCTGTTCGAGATCAAGTAAACAAAGCAAAAGACAGTGAGTCACTTTTTCGAATTCTCAGGAATTATCAAAGCACTTTTTTTCATGTATAATTATCGTGCGAGATTCATTAGAAATATAGGTACATCATGAAAAAAGTATTGAGTTTAAGCATGGGATCTTCTCGAAGAGACCATGTTGCAGATGTTTCTTTGTTTGGTGAAGATTTCCAAGTTCAAAGAATTGGCACCGATGGTGATAAAAAGAAACTTAAAGAACTATATGAGTCATATGATGGAAAAGTAGATGCATTTGGTATGGGAGGTTTTGATTTATGGGTTCATTATGGACATAAAACATACCGTTTTAAAGATGCCTCTGCTGTTATTCGAAATGTCAAGCAAACTCCAGTTGCAGATGGTTCAAAAGTAAAAAGCACTCTAGAAGCTATGAGTGTCCATACTCTTGTTGAGCAAGGAATCATTCATCCTGACCAAGTTGTCATGATACCTTCTGCCACTTCCCGCTATTTTCTATATAAAGCATTTCAGAAAGAAGGCTTTCATGTTCGCTGGGGTGATGTTGCTTTCGGACTTGGAATTGGGAACGATGCTATGGATAGCGAGAAATGGATGAATTTTATTGCTTATGTAGCTTGGCCCATATTAGTAAAAGTACCCTTTCAATGGCTATATCCCGTTAAAGATCAAGATATCATTGTACCAAAATACAAAAAAGCCTATGATAGTGCAGATATTATTGCGGGAGATTTTCATTTGATCTATAAGCATCTTCCTGATTCTATGGAAGGCAAAACCATTATTACTAATACATTAACGGAAGAAGAAATTAACATCTTGAAAGATCGAGGTGTGCGATATGTGATCTCCGTGACTCCTGAATTTCAGGGTCGTTCGTTTGGAACGAATGTTTTAGAGGCTTGTGTTTGTGCTCATTTTCAAAAATCCCCTGATCAAATTCCTATTGAAGATTTTATGGACTTGTTTCAACAATATCCTATTCAACCAAGAATTATCAAATTATCTGATGAAGGAGATGTCTAATGACAGAAAAAGAAGAAAAAAAGACGATTGCCAAAAAAGCATCGAAAAAGAAAAGCACTTCTACTTCGAAGAAAAAGACTACCAAATGTGCTCCTAAAAGCACAAAAGTTAAAAAAGAAGAAAAACTAGAAGAAAAAACACCTACTACTGCTGAAAAAAAACCAACAGAATCTAAATCTACTGCAAAAAAAACAAAAACTTCTACCGACACCAAAACTGTACCCAAAGCCAGTAAAACTTCTACGGTTGATATTTCATCTGGGTATAAGGAAAAAGAAAGTGACGGTTTTAAGTTAACCAAACGAGGTCTCGAAATCCTAAAAAGCGAGTTAAAGGAACTTAAAACCGTCAAAAGGGCAGAGATATCTGAAAGGATTCGACAAGCCCGAGCATTGGGAGATTTAAGTGAAAACTCCGAATATGAAGATGCCAAAAGAGAACAGGCAGTAGTTGAAATCCGCATTTCTGAACTTGAAAATATGCTTCGTAAATCCATCATTGTAGATGAAGACAATAACGATGACAATAGCGAAACAGTTCGTATGGGCCACAGCGTTGTCATAGAGAGTATTGAATCAAAAGAAAAACAAACCTTCAAAATCGTATCTGTTTTAGAAGCAGATCCCTTTACAAATGCAATATCAAATCTTTCTCCATTAGGAAGTGCCTTACTTGGTCATCAAGTAGGGAATGTGATTCGAGTTGTACTCCCTATAGGAGCAGTACGATATCGATTAGTGGAGATACGGAAAAAGGAGTCTTAATGTCAGATCAGAATCTATTTGATACCGAAACACTTGCTCTTCTACAAGAATTACGCGAAGAAGGGACAGATCCTTATCCTTTAAAGTATTTTCCTACTCACCAAGCAGTAGATGTTCTATCAAATTTCTCAACACTTGAAAATCAAACTGTTACTATTGCTGGAAGAGTTGTTACTAAAAGGCTCCACGGTAAAGCTGGCTTTGCTCATCTTTTATCAGGTGGAACGAAAATTCAGATTTATTTCCGCAAAGATAATCTTGATGAAGCTACATTTCAACTCGTAAAGAAAAGAATTAATGTAGGTGATATTATCGGCGTTACAGGGGAGGTTTTTAAAACCCACACTGGCGAGACTACTGTTAGTGTCTCAAAATGTGAATTGTTATCCAAAGCATTATCTCCTCTCCCAGAAAAGTTTCACGGAATTGAAAATATTGAAGTTCGTTATCGACAAAGATATTTAGACCTGATCATGAACGAAGACGTCCGTAATACATTTCGTATGCGTTCCGATATTCTCCGATCCATTCGTGAAACATTACATCAAGAAGGGTACATGGAAGTTGAAACTCCTACTCTCCAAGAAATTTATGGAGGTGCTTTAGCCAAACCTTTTATGACCCATCACAACGCTCTTGATCAAGACTTTTACCTTCGAATAGCCCCGGAATTGTATTTGAAGCGCTTGATTATAGGGGGATTCGATAAAGTTTTTGAAATCGGTAAAGCATATCGAAATGAAGGTATATCCATCAATCATAATCCTGAGTTTACTCTGATGGAATTGTACGAAGCCTATGGCAATTATGAAACCATGATGGATATTGCCGAAAAGCTTCTTATAGGAATACGTGATCATGTTTTACACAAAGATGTCATAGAGTATCGCGGGAAGACCATTCATCTCTCTGCTCCTTTCAAACGAATGAAACTAGCAGAAGCATTTGATTGTTATGCTCATGTTGATATTCACAAATTGCAGGATGAACAATACGCAAAAGAGTACCTACGTAACGAGAAAATCCATGTTGATAAGCATATGAGCTGGGCCAATATTGTTGATGAAGTGTTAAAAAAGAAAGTGGAACCAAATTTAACGGATCCAACTTTCTTGTATGAGTACCCACTACCACTTTCTCCTTTAGCAAAGAAAACATCACAAGATTCGCAATGGGTAGAACGTTTTCAGTTAATCATGGGTTCTTTGGAAGTGGGAAATGCATTCACTGAGCTTAATGATCCTGTTGATCAACAAGAAAGATTTTTAGCCCAAAGTGATGCAAGACAACACGGTGACGAAGAAGCACATACTTTTGATCGTTCCTATATCGAGGCTTTAAAATTTGGACTACCACCTACAGGAGGGCTGGGTTTTGGTATCGACCGTATCGTGATGATTCTTACAGGATGCGAATCCATACGCGATGTACTATTGTTTCCCCAGCTTCGTAGGAGGGACCGGTGAGTATTTTATTAGATGGCCACTCGTTGTCATTGGATGCGATACGGTCTGTTGCATACAAGAAGGAAAAAGTAGGCATCCATCCTGATGCAATACCCAGACTTCAAGAATCCAGAGATTATGTAAGTAGAATTCTTGAAAACAAGCAAGTTGTGTATGGTATCAACACGGGCTTTGGAAAGCTATCAAATACAACTATCAATGAATCTCAGGCAACGCATCTTCAAGTGAATTTACTGCGAAGCCATGCAGTCGGTGTAGGTAAACCACTCCCTGAAGAAATTGTTCGTGCTACCATTCTTATTCGTGTAAACTCTCTCCTGGTTGGATGCTCAGGTGTTCGTAAAGAAGTTATTGATGCATTGATTGATTTATTGAATCATGAAATTGTACCCTTTATTCCTGCTAAAGGTTCACTTGGGGCAAGCGGAGATTTAGCCCCTTTAGCTCATTTGGCATTAGTTTTGCTGGGAGAAGGTGAATGCTTTCAGAATGATGAAAGGATTCCTTCTCGATTTGTTTTAAGAGATCATGGTCTAAGACCCATCACTCTCGAACCTAAAGAAGGTTTAGCTCTTATCAATGGAACATCAATGAGTTGTGCAATGTTGTCCATTAGCCTGATGAATGTTCTTCATTTGATGGACAGTGCCTTTTGCTCTATAGTTTTATCTTTGGAGGCCTTTTGCGGTTGCAAACCAGCTTTTTCATCTTTGCTACACCAACAAAAACCCCATCAAGGACAACAACTTGCAGGAAAAATTCTAGAAGCATCCCTTCAAGATTCGCATTTGATAGATTCTTCTTCTCGGGTTCAAGATCCATATTCATTTCGATGTATTCCTCAAGTGATTGGACCGGTTCTGGATACAATACGATATTGTATAGGTGTAAATCATGCGGAAATGAATTCCGCTACTGACAATCCATTATTGTTTGTTAAAGAAGACCAGGTAATATCGGGAGGAAACTTCCATGCTCAGCCTATTGCATTATTTGCAGACTATTTGGCTATAGCATTGCAGACTGTTGGTGAAATTTCTCAACACCGTGTGAATCAATTGCTGGATCCCAATCTAAGCTGTGGAATACCTGCTTTTGCAGCAAAAGAACCAGGCTTGAATTCAGGCTTTATGATTGTTCAGTATACAGATGCATCTTTAGTCTCTCAGAATAAAACTCTGGTATATCCTGCTACAGCAACATCCATACCGGTATCAGCAAATCAGGAGGATTTTGTGAGTATGGCACCAAATGCTTGTATGAAACTCCACGAAATAGTCTGGAATACTTCTCGCATCATAGGAATTGAACTCCTTACCGCTTTTCAGTGCTTAGAATTTCGGGATCGTAGTAAAATGGGCTCTACCGCTAAAAAGATTTATGAGATTATTGCTCCACATTTCCAACCCGTTCTTGTTGATCGATCCATTCATTCTGAAATGGAGATCATGGGAGATCAAATCTTACAGGGAGCATTTCAAAATATCTTACCTCTTGAAATCATATTGTAACTACTCTTTTAGAGTACTTTTTGAGTGTTGCAATTGATATTGTTTCTTGGCAAAACGATGAGATTCATCACGAATTTGCTGAAACAGCTTTAGTATTGCAGAGCTTTCTTGATCTAGTCGAACTGGATTAGACCCCTTCTCTGTAAAAATCAATTCTTCTCTTTTTGCCAAAGAGAGTACAGGTAATTCAATTTGATTCTCCTGAAGAACATTCGATACTGCATGGAGTTGTCCCAACCCACCATCAATCAAAAAAAGATCGGGCAGTGTCCCAAAATCTTCATCATCATGCTGTATTCTTCTTTGAATCACTTCACGGAGGGAGCCCGTGTCATCTGGCAAAGAAGCTAAGCGAATCTTGAAGTATCGGTAGTATTTTTTTGCTGGTTTTCCATTGATGAAAACAACCATGGAACCTACAGTATTTTCGCCCTGCATATGAGATATGTCGTATCCTTCAATACGGTATGGTATGGAAGGTAGCTGAAACATGTTCTGAATCTCAATTAAAAGGGGATTCAGTTGATCGAAATAATGAGGAAATTTAGTTTGGAAATGTTTCTTTGCGTTATCAAGACAAAAATCAATCAGTTGTTTTTTTGATCCCCTTTTAGGGTGTTTAATCTGAAAAGAAGATTGTGGAAATTTCGTTTTAATCTGTTGTTGTATTTCTAGCAGATCAGGACACTCAGTACTGACTAGAATATCTTTAGGTGGAGGAAAGAAACTGAGATCCAAATAGTATTGGAGCAGAAAGCTCTGTAGAATTCCCTCTTCTTCTTCACCGAATGTTTGATAGTAGTAAAAGTGATCTTCATAGATCACCTTTCCTTCTCGAACTTTCATTAAATCAATGACCGCTTTGTCTTGAAATGAATAAATGGCGAGTAAATCTCCATCGAAATCCGGTTTGGTGATTACTCTCTGTCTTTCCTGAATAGCACTGATAGATTGTATTTGATCCCGAAGAAGAGCAGCGTACTCGTATTTTTGTTCTTTCGCAGCTAATGTCATGTTTTCTGTTAATTTTGCCTGAACTGCATGAACATCATTTTTGAGAAATTGGATAGCATATTGAACCTGCTTTTGATACTCATTTTGGGAGATCTGTCCGGTGCAACACCCGGGACATTGGTTCATGTAGTATCGAAGACAGGGCTTGTTTTCTTTTTTCGTTAAATTCTTTTTACAGTTTCGCAGATTGAATGTGGACAAAATCAAACGATGAAGATATGTAGCTTTTTTTGAACTTGTAAAAGGACCGAAGTAAATACCGTCATCCTTTTGCATTCTCATTACTTTTAAAAAAGAAGGAAAAGGATGATTTGTGAAGGTTAAATACTGGTATCCCTTTGCATCTTTTAATGCACGATTAAATTCAGGTAAAAGACGTTTGATGAAGTTACATTCCAGTATTAATGCCTCATACGGAGATTTTGTGGCAATGTATTCAATAGAGAAAACGTTGTTCATTAATTGACGAATTCTCTTATTCTTTTTTTGATTGTAAAAATAAGAGCTAACACGTTTTTTTAATGATGTTGCTTTTCCAACGTACAGGACATCTTCGTTTTCATTACGCATGATGTACACCCCTGGTGAGTTGGGAAATGTACGTACGCTTTGAATTAACTCATCCCATTTCGGGTTTTTGTTTGTTTTGTTATCCTTTTGCATTTCTTACGATGTATTGTAACATTTTTTTTGGTGTAATCTGCTACTATTAAGTAAACATATAATTTTGGAGTGTTCGATTTGAAGAAAAACATCATTGTGTTGCTATTGTTGGTTAGTTTAGTTGTTCCAGGACATAAAGGATACATATTCTCTCACGAGAAAAACAGCCCAACCGTTACGGTATATGCACACAATTCTATTGAGCTATTTCATGTAGTTGCCTTTTTATCAAAAGTAGATGAATACTCCAATTGCCAATTTTTAACCAGTGTTTTTCTGTATCAAGCAAAACAGCAATTTTCAAAGTGGAAGAATCATGAAGCTGTCCAGCTCTACACTACTTTAGAAAAAGACGATTTACTTCCGTATGTGTACCAACTATTACTTCGTAATGAACCCTGGGAAAAAAGTGTATCTTCTTTGAATTTAACAATTGAAGATCAACAAATTATTCTTCAACTGGAAAAAGCACTCCAAGATTTTGCAAGTGTTTCCAACTTTTCTTCCTATCTCATTCATATGAAAGATGCTTACGCACAAATTGTCAATACTTTCCAATACAAAGAACTAGTCCAAAATGAATTACAGAATACATACGATTTCTTTGGATACAATTACAAAACAGTTCATATCATTCTTTGCCCAACCCGACTGTATGCAATGAATGTATATGTCGTAAGGGATTTACAAACTAGACTGAATGACCTATTCCTGATTATTTCCTTGACGAATGTCCAGAATGGATATTTGCAGTTTGGATCGCAAGAAGTTTTTGTGGAGTTACTTTCAGAGAATGCTCCTGAACATCTCTTTTTACATGCTCTGCAGTATTTCGATTTGCAATTGCAAGATATTGCTCTTCAAACCAGTGATCCTTTTTGCAATCAAATGGTAGAGGCGATTCGAATTGCAACCTATGGTCAAAAGTACACAAAGATACCCGTGGAAGAATATTTTGATCAGTGTAATCGAAGAGGTGAAGAATATGTTGTTCAAATTTACACTGTCATTGATATGGAGTATACTTCTAATAGGGATGATCTTGTTGATTTTATCAAATATACACCCAAGTTTTACCATTCGATGATGAAGTGTTTTCAAGAAGGTGGAATATGAGAATAGCAGTTTTAACTTCTGGTGGCGATGCTCCTGGTATGAATGCTGCTATACGAGCAGTTACCAGGACAGCCATATACAAGGGATACGAAGTAATGGGTGTGAAAAAGGGCTATGCAGGTTTGATGACCGGTGAAATCGAACAGCTTTGTTCACGAGATGTAGGCAGCATACTTTCACTGGGAGGAACCATTCTTCTTACTGCTCGAGCACCTGATTTTCATACAGAAGAAGGTATCCAAAGAGCTTTGGATTCTCTTGAAAAAAACCGTATTGATGCCCTTGTGATTATTGGTGGAAATGGAACCCAAAGGGGTTCTTTTGCACTTCACAAAAAAGGTTTTCCTGTAGTTGGAGTGGCATCTACCATCGACAACGATGTGTATGGTACGCATAGCACAATTGGCTTTGACACCGCTCTTAATAATGCTGTTGGAGCTATTGACAAAATTCGTGATACAGCAACTAGTCATCAGCGTGTATTCGTAGTTGAAGTGATGGGACGAGATCGTGGAATTCTAGCTTTAAATTGTGGTATTTCAGTTGGTGCTGACTGTATTGTAATTCCAGAAAGACCTTTTGATATCAACCATATCTCTGAACGAATTCGTAAGAATTTTGAATTGGGGAAAAAACATTTTATTGTAGTTCTAGCAGAAGGTTCTGCAAAAGCCGAGAAATTTGCAGATGCATTGGGACTTGTTTCCGGTATCCATGCAAGCATTAGTGTATTGGGATATCTTCAACGCGGAGGTAATCCAACATTTCAAGATCGCTTTTTAGCAACAAATTTTGGAGTGAAGGCAGTTGAATGCATCGACGAGAAAAAATTCGGTTTAGTTGTTGGAATCCAGGATAACCAAATAGTATCCATACCGATGGAAGATGTCGCCAGTCATGTAAAGCCTATTGATGAAAGGCTTTTTGAACTACAGAAATACCTCTGTATCTGACAAATCTATTTTTTGTTCTTTTCCCCAGAATAACTAGGGCACAGCTTTCATACCTGACAAGCGGAAGAAATCATGGAGCGTAAACGTCATTTTTTCTTGCTTGAACACTTTTCCAGTCATATCTGAAACATGAAACGGTTTCACAAAAGTGACTTCTCTCTGTTCTTTCTTTAAATCCAAAGTATTGTTTTGCTGATCATTGTAATAAATGTGAGTTTTTTCGGGATCAGGAATCTCATTTCTTTTCATTTTCTCAAGGGCTGGACGCCATCTAGATACCTTCCAAGGATTCTGCAGAAATTCAATATAAGGGGTGTCAGGTTTTAACAGGGATGATTCGGAAACCCCTCCTTTTAACTGAGAGAAAAGGCTTGATATCAAAACGTTCGATGAGTTACTATATACAGAAGGATTTGGAGTCAGTTGATAATGGTTCTGTGGTTGCCACCCCTGCACAGTAGATAAACTTTTATCCAGGTCACCAACCAGAAAAAGATCTTTATTGTCTAAGAAACCCAGAGCAATCATTCCCTGACTAGCATCATGCATGCTTTTTTTAGCAATCCAATTGTAGGAAAGATTTGGATATTGGTTAAAAACATGGATGTGATTTGTTTTACCATTTAAAAGCACTTGAATAAGATCTGCATCATAAGAAGATTGAGGATGGTTTTCTACAATAATAGTTTCTCCGTGGGCGTACATTTTGTTTTGAAAGGAAGGATAGAAACCAGGGATCGAATAGCAGTTTTTTACATTTTTACCTGGGTAGAGTGTTCCTACATAACTATTCTGAGTTAAAAAATGTACAGAATAATCATCTTCTTCTGATGAGTTGTTTGGAATAATACTAGATATTGCTGTTGTGGCGTGCATTCTTTTTGTATTTGTTGGAATTTGCATGAGCGAGGTGGTAGAGATTTCAATCTTTCCGGGTGTGTTTTCAACAAAGTCAACTATGAGACCATATGAATTCGTTTGACTTGAACTTGCATAGGACCCTGCTAGAAAGAAGTGGTTTGCAATGCTGCAATAGTTTTGCATTGTTATTGAAGGACTAGAAAACGAGACAACATCAATGTTGGGTGTTTCATTAAAAAGCTGAATCTGGAAGGGTAGAAAATGGATGTTGTACCTTGGATCTTTATCAATGGATGATGTTTCGAAGAATAAGTAGGTGTTATGGGAGGATTGAAACCATCCAAGAAGATCTTGGTTGAGTATGATATTCTCAGGTGGTAATAATACACGAGATTGTAGAATCTGACCAGATGAATCGGTTTGGAATATCAAGAGTTGTGAAGTTTCGTTTTCATCAATCATATCCCTAATAACAGCTGCATGCAAAAAAACTTTTTGATCTTCCAATACGTAGGGTATAGATGCAATGGATTGAAAATGAGGACTATCCATGTTTTCAGATTTTACTAATTTGTAGTGATAATGGTGATTGAGGTAAGAACAAGAAGGCAAGGAAAGAATGCAACCGATGCAAAGTGGAACCAATAGAATGCATGTCCAAAAAAGTCTAGTTTGAAAATTTCTTTTCATTCGATCTCCCGCCGAAGTGGATTATTGATTTCTGTTCCAAATGGAAGAGACTCTAGTGCTTCTCCCTGGAAGTATAAATGAAACAAACGAAAACTTGTGTTTTCAGAAAGTGTTAAGATCAGCTGTTCTAAGAAATTCTCTTCTTGTTGAGCATTTAAAAATTCACTCATTTCCATTTCTAAATTGATCGTTAAGCTATTTTCTTCTCCTGGGGTTGCAGTTATCAGTTTTGTTCCTGAAGGTATATCGCTAACAATACCCATCTCTCTTTCTTCAGATGATGGACCTTTAAGAAGTTCTTTCAGTATTTCTTCGGGGGATAGTTGCTTCTGAGTATCCTGATTTCGAAATGTAGGTACTAAATAATGATTTTGATCTTTTTTATACACGAAGTAAAGAATGGTAGAAGATTCTCTCTGGTAGCCATACCATCGTTTGTATGGAGCGATTGATAATGAATGACCACCAATAGTATCAATAATACTTCCATTGATTTGAATCTGGACTTGCTGAATTTGTGGTAGCTCCGTTAGAGAAAGAGTTATAGCATTCACCAGAGCCATTTCCTCGGTGGCTCCATAATGAAATCTCTGAAATTCGGGAGAAAGATCAATAAAAAGAGTTCCATCTTCGATAAGAATATTGTTGATCGTGACATCTTCTGGAAAAAAGCTGGTAATCTCCTCTTTCTTATTGCTTTGAATGATGAATTGATGGACAATGCTTGATACGGTTTCTTCAATCTTGTCAGAGGCAGGAATTTCAATTCTTCTTACCACAAGGTTATCGAGTGATACATTGTATGAATAGAGCCGAACATATTGTCCTTTCGGTAGTTGTCCCGAAAGACGTATTAGTGGTTCTTCTAAAGAAATATACTGCTTGAAAGTAGGATCTTTTTTCCCTTGGACAGTAATGCGTACTTTTTGAATTGAATCAAGTTCTGTTAATGTATTCACGATGCAGTATACAGCAGCTGCCTCTTGAGAAACGGATGAGATAGATTTTGATATCATGTCTTCTTCTACGACTATATGACAAATACCCTCATTCAGGTTCACGCTTGCAACGGAACCATGAACGGGTATAAAGGATTGAAAATTACCCTCTTTTGGTGGTTTTGAGAGCTCTTCAATAAGTATTTTAACAATTTTTTCGGTATGACCTGTTAGGTTAATCTTTCGACTTATTGGGACGAGTTCTGTCTTTTCAGCGTCAAAAAAGTATAGTTTTGCATTCGATATTTTTACATCAAAGCGATGGAGATAAAAAAAGTATCCAAGAGCAATGAGCAAACCAACAACTATAACAACAAAAACCCTATTTTGTTGTTTTTTTCTATGCTGTATTGATCGAATTACATATCCATTCTTTTTTTTCATGCTTCAAATTGATAATCAAATTGTTGAGAAAGTAAAGGGATTGGGGATATGGAAAGTGAAGCATCTGTGACAAGAAGTACAGTATAGATGCATAATTGTAAGCTTTCTTTCAAATTTTCTAGCTGAATCAACTCAGGAACATCTTGAGGTGTATGATACGTTTCCCAAACATACAAGCCACTCCTCCAGAAAAATACACAAGGGACATTATTCTGGTAAAAGAAATACTGGTCTGAACCACCCCAAAGACTTCCTCGATGAAACTGGATTGGTATGCCAAATTGGTTTGCAGAAAAACGAATAGCTTGACCCAATTCTGGAAATAAATCTGGGTCTGTACCAGCTATAATTTCACTATCTCCAACTCCTACCATGTCTAGATTGATGACTCCAACAATGTCATTAAGGGGAAACATTGGATGATCGACATACCATTTTGACCCAAGCAATCCTTCTTCTTCACCGCTGAATGCTATAAATACAATATGATAATCTGCAGATGTATGAAACTGTTGAAGAACCCTGGCAACTTCCAAAATTACGGAGACCCCAGAGGCATTGTCATTGGCACCAGCAAAAATTTCTGCATTTACAAAGTCTTGACCTAGATGATCATAGTGAGCTGTAAAAAGAAAAGATTTTGTTGTGGGTTTTCGAGCAGGTATATAACCGATGACATTCGAGGTGGGTTTCATTTGCTTTGATATAGAGATGGTTAATTCGATTTTTTCTTGCATTGAAAAAGTGTATGATTGTTTTGATGATTCGATTTTTTGGATGACAGAATCAATTGATAATGATTGGGTATTTAATATTTTTTCTCCTGCGCTAGAAGAAAGAAAGCAGCACAGGATATCAGGGATAATCCCTGGATCCCAGACTTCTTTTCGATTCCAGTTTCTTATTGTGGAATCTGCGTTTTGATCAATTATCAAAACTGATTTGGCACCCTGTTTTTTTGCAGTGGTAAATTTTCTTTGAATATCGGCAATGTCGATATAATCGGAGGGTTGGAGAAAGGATGGAGAGCCACTTAGAACAATAACCATTTTATCTCGGACATCAACATTATGATAGTCGCTGTACTCTGGAGTAATGATGCCATATCCAACAAATATTGGTTCCGATTTGTAGGATCCTGAATCACTTTTGATAAAAGGGTAAAATTCATTGCGGTATTCAAATTCAATATTGTCTTCCCCATAAAAAGTGCATTTGGTCGAATCCAGAACTTGTAACAGTGGAACAGAGAATGTTTGATAGTAGCTTCCTGAATCATCGATTTGACAAGGTTCCAAGTACAAATCTTCCATGTACTGTGAAATCCATTCTGCAGCTAATTCGCACCCTTGGGTTCCAGATTGTCTTCCAGTAAAGACTGGAGAAGATAGGGTTTCAATCGTATCCAGAGATCTTTGAGGAGATGCTTGGGAGCATGCAAACTCGTATAGAGTTGGAGGATAACTGGTACTTGAAAGATATTGGAAAGAGCTAGTATCGGTTCTACCTGGAGCAACACTTTGAAAAACAAGGATGCATATAAGGAAAAGTTTCATGGTTTAAAGCTGATCAATATGATCTATTTTGAATTGTTCCATTTGATGAAGTATGGCTTGATAAGACTGTTGAATGTACTCTCGGCGTTTTGTCTGTTCTTCTTCTTGTTGTTTTATCAAACTCCTGAAAGATTTATGTAAGTCCTGCAAGAGTTTGATGCATTCTTTTTTCGTTTTTTCCTTCAATTCTTGTGCTTTATGGTTTGCTAGTTGAACAATTTCTTCTTTGTTCACCAAATCTTTTTGTCGATGTTTTGTATCTTCCACTATTTGAGCAGCCTCTATTCTTGCAGATTCTAATATTTCAGACCGTTCAAGAAGAATGCTCTGTCCTTTTTGGATTTCATGGGGATAATTACAGCGAATTTTTTCAATAATATCTTCTACGATTTCTTTGTTAACAATAACTGTTCCGGTAAGTGGAACACTTTTTGCATTTTCTAAAATGGATAGAAGTTGATCCAAAGACTCGATAATGCTCATTTTATCTCCTTTTTTCTAGGTACTGAGCAACAATGTCGGGTACAAACAGTCGAATATCTCCATGAAAATGGATCATCTCTTTCACCATGGAAGAACTTAAATTGGCGTGTTGCATGCTGCTCATAAAGAAAATCACTTCAAACTCCGAAAACAGTTGCTTGTTTGTAATGGCCATCTGAAATTCATTTTCAAAATCAGAAAGAACTCGTAGGCCACGTATGCATACAGGGATTTGGTGTTCTTTCATGTAATCGATCAAAAGACCTTGCCAAGTGGTAACATGAATTCGCGGATTGTTATGGAAATATGTTTTGACCAGATTTTCTCTTTCTTCCAATTGCAGGAAGGGAGTTTTTTTCCTATTCTCTGCAATGAGAATAGTCAGGTTTTGAAAGTAACCAAGGGAACGTTGAATAATGTCAATATGCCCATATGTTAAGGGATCGAAACTCCCAGGGTAAACTGCATGTTTATTGTTGCATTTTTCCAAGGATGGACAGTTTGGTTCTTCCATACGTTCGTTCCTCGCAATCTAACTCAAGCGCTTTGGAAATGGCTTGAATCTCGCTTTTTTTTATATGTTCCAGAATGATGACACATTGCGGATTCATTTTTTTTTCAATTTTCTGCAGAAGAAATAGGTATTGATCTGTAGAATAATTATAGGGAGGATCTAAAAAAATAAACTGAAATTGATCAATTTTTCGATGGGTAAGAAAATATTCTGCTGTTTCGCGAAACAACATATAAGCGTCACTTGCAAAATCAGCGTTGGTTAGATTTTTTAGGATTGTTCTAGCGCAAGTGGCATTTTTTTCAACAAATACTACTTTTTCTGCTCCTTCACTAAGAGCATTGATCCCAATTGCCCCTGTTCCTGCAAATAAATCCAAAAAAAAACAGCCCGGAATCTCTAATCGAAGTATATTGAATAGAGCTTCTCGAACTTTATTTGATGTTGGTCGTAAAGGAAGATGCGCGGGAGAAGCAAGTGTTTTCCCGCGCCTTTTTCCTGAGATAATCTTCATTACTCGTTGATTAATTCCTCAACTGCTTCCCATAGATGGTCCATGAGTGCCAATGTGAATCCAGAGTGCTCATAGCGAATTTTGCCATTTTTGTCGATGAGATAGGTAACGGGAATGGCTTGAATTCCATATGAGTTTTTAACTGCTGAATCCAAATCCCAAGGAATAGGGTAGGTAACACCTAAATGTTCAACATCTTTCAGGATTTGTGGCTCAAGGGCCTTACTGGAGTCAATGGTAATAACCAGGCATTCCAAACCTTGATCTTTGTATTCTTGGTATATTTCTTCTAGATAGGGCATTTCTTCTTTGCAAGGTTCACACCAAGTGGCCCAAAAATCAACCAAAATTAGTTTGACATCAGGATTATCGATCAATTCTTGCAGTTTAACTTCTGCTTCAATTCCTAATTCAGGATTTGGATTAGCAACGATTGGTAATGTCCAATCACCAGCATCTCGGGCTTCTTCCGGAGATATAATACCACCTCCGCTGCCTCCGTCACTGATAACTTGACCACCATTGTCAGAGGAATTATCAGTACAGCTGGTCATAGAAAAACTAAGACCAAGAACCATAATTAGCATAACAACAATAGAGATGATTTTTTTCATCAAACTACCCCCTACGGTAAAGTATTCTTTAATTCTACTGAATCATTATGTTTTAGCAATGAAGAATTGCTACTTTTACAACTGATTTTGGATGCAAATTTCACGTAAACCATTTAATCCAATAAAAAAATGCTTCATCATGAGACCAATATAATACATACCTTTTGTTGTTGTTACATAATGATCTCCTCTTTTTTTAATGATGGAACTGGCTTGTAGCAAAAGAAGTTCGGGAAGTACAGCATTTTGATACCGATTTGTAAGTTCTTTTGAATCCAATTTCATTCCAAAGAGCTGTGTAAGCATAAAATATCGAGCTGCTTCTTTTTTGGAAGCCTTTTTATGCATGACAATTGAAACTTCGTTTTGTTGAATCTGCTCAATGTATTTCTTTGGATGAAAGGTATTTACAAAAAAAGTGTTTTGAAGAAATCCTACAGAACCTGCACCTAAGCCTACATATTCAGGATGGTGAATAATGTATTCATCAATTCTTTGGTCTCCTTTTGAAAAACACCAACATGTTGAAGGTTGAAATTCTCTTTTCATTTCGTTTTGGAGCATTTGATAAAAAGAAAATTCTCTTTTGGTGTCAATAGTGTGGAATTTTCTTTCCAAAGCACTTTGTTTGTGCGGAGAAGGCATCAATGGGTAAAATGTAGCCTGGTTTACCCCTACTTTTTTCATGATTTGTATATCGTTATAGAAGTCCTCAAGCTTTTGATTAGGAAAGTTAAAAATGAAGTCAATGTTGACAGTGTTGAATCGATCACCTACTCTTTCAATGGCGCGAATAGCTTCTTCTGATGTATGTGAACGACGCCCCATGTCGACTAGTAGTTCATTTTTAAAGCTTTGTACACCGATAGATAATCTGTTGATGCCCATTTGTTGCAATTCTCGAATGGTTTCTTCCGTTAAATCAATTGGATTTGCTTCAATGGAAATTTCTTGTATTGAAAAATGGGTATGAAGAGTTTCTATAAAATTTCTGAGCAATGGTATGTTGATTGTTGGGGTTCCTCCACCAAAATATACTTCATGGAAATCAAAACCTTTGTTTTTGTAGTAGTGTACTTCTTGCCCCAAAGCCTTAAAGTATTGGATGGCCAATTCTTCCTGATATGGATAACGATTGAAAGAGCAATACGGACAGAGTTTTTGACAGAATGGAATGTGCACATAAAGTGAAGGGTTTTGAGCTTCTTGGTATAGCAATAAGGATGAGTCATAGTCTCGGGTCATATCCAGAAATTTTTTTCCTTCTTTTGATACAATTTTCTCTATACTGTTTGCTAGGAATCGGTTCATTGTACTTCCTTTCAAAAAATAGTAAAAGTAGTGTAACAAAACTCGTGTTAATTTGTAATACATATAGAAAGATGGTTAAACGTGACTGAAATCGACAGGGAAATACTACAACTTGCTAAAGATGGTGATAGAATGGCCCAGGCTGAAGTTTTTAAGTATTACAAAGACTATGTTTTTCGATCTGCTTATTACATGCTTAAAAATCAAGATGAAGCAGATGACATCGTTGAGAACGTGTTTATTAAAGTGTTTTCCAATTTTGTATCTTTTGATATGGAACGTTCTTTTCATCCTTGGTTATCTAGAATTATTCTCAACGAAACAAGAACACATATTAAAAAGAACCGACGAGTTTACACAAATCAAGACTTTGTGCTTGACAATATCCCTTCTCCACAGCACGAAACCAAAGAAAAAACTCACCAAATTCAGCAGTATATGGAAGAATTAAGCACAAAGGATCGTGAAGTTATTATGATGCGCTATTTTCAGGAGTTAACCGTAGAAGAAATTGCAAAAACATTGAAAATTACTGTTACAAATACAAAAGTTCGAATTCATCGAGCCACAAAAAAACTGAAGCAAATTATTGAAACAAAGGAAGATGTCTAATGGATCAAGATAAAAAGGTCATCCAAGAATTCTTAGAATCTATTACACCCACTCACTCAATTGATGACACTATATTTCTTTCCGTGATAAGGAAGGTCGAGTCCCAAAAAAAGAAAAAAAGAACTTTTTCGTTAAGTCGCCGGATTGCAGTACCCATTGCACTTGCTTTGATTATTTCTGTAACTTCTCTTTTCCCTGTATTTGGAAGTGAAAAAGGATCGTTGATTGATGTATACAATAGTTATAAACTCAACCGCAGTCTCCACGACTTCAAAAATCAATCCAATTCTATGGTTCATGATCAATCTATTGCACCCTATATGCTTTCTTCGTTACTTGAGCAAAAATATGGGATCGACCCAGTTGAATTTCTAGAAACTCGCTATATATACAATGTACAACCACTTGACGCTGTATTTCTACTATTGGTTTCTAAAGAAGCCAACATCCCTGTAGAAGATTTGATACGTATGCGAAAAAACCGTTTGGAATGGGGAGTTATAGTTCGTCATACGAAAATTACACCCCAACAATGCATGCAATTCTTACGAGACTTTCAAGCCTCCTATCGATCAATACCAAGAGAAGGATTTGCATTGCAAGGACGAATCCGTCAAATTGATTTTGATAATCATAGTTTTTTTGTTGAGCAATTTCCATATCCAATCTTTGTTGTTGGGGATCTAACTTTATTTGAAAAAATCCAGATTGGTAGTCCAATTGCAGCAAAAATCATGTACAACTATTCTAAGTATCGATATGAACTGCTTTTTCTAGAGATCAAACCACTACGCCCTGATCGGCCCATCTCTTTTGTCGGGTATTTAATTTCACTGAGTGATGACACATTGGTACTGGGTTCTAAAGATGGCAGACGTATTGTATTGCATATCCCACATCACTTTTCTCATGTATTAATGATGGATACAAATGTTTCGGTGGGTTGTTTGATTAAAATAATATCTTTCATCGATCGAGAGGGTAATTATCAGATTATTGACTACCTCATTCTTTCTTCCGAAGAAGAGATGAAGCAGGCTATTGATGCATTTCCACCAAACCAGCAAGGAATTGGAGAAAACAAAGATACCTCTTGGAATCTCGAGAATTCTATTCAAAAAGGTTCATCTCTAGAAACACCATGCTCTGAAGAAAGCGTGATGCTGAAAAAGGCTCAAGAAATTGTGAAAAAGAGAATGAATGCTTTTCACAACCATATGAGGCCTATGAAGCCTTAGAGTCTAGTTCTTACTCTCGGAGAATCGGGAAAGATTACGAGCTTCCTTAATTTTTTTCTCAAGTATTCTCATATCTTCATCGCACATAACAGGGTTATATGATCGTTTTGATTGGACTGCAAGCTCATAGATAGATTCAAGCTGCTGAAGTAGCTGCTTAAAGATATCAGGGTATTTTTGGTTTGCAAGTACATATTCATTTTCTTTGGAATCAAAAGTGTAAACATCAATCCACTGGATGGCTCTTCCTGCTGCCTGCATTCTTTCGGTGCCTTCAAAATTGGATGCAGAATACTGAAGCACAATTTCAGGATATAGTCCCGCAGGAGAATCCAAATACTCCATTTGTATAGAGAGATCCCAGTATCCGCTTGCGGAGAATATTGTATGATCAAGCATTCCTTCAGCCTCGGTACCATGAAGGTTAAAAATCTTGATGAGATCAGGCTGATCATTTCTTTTTGCAATGGAATCCGGTGATACGGGGGAATTCTTCTTTGAAGAAACTAATATGTACACATGTTCCGGATTTTTCAATGTATTCAGGTAAACAAGATGGTCAAACAGATAATAGGGATCTTTTTCGATTGTTTTTCCACCTAAAAATTCGTGATTTTGGAGGATATGAAAATTCCCATCTCGGTAGATGGAGAGGTAATTGTTTTCAGAAAACATATAGTCTGATTCATTTTCTAGTTGAATCCACGAATATAGTTTGAAAAAGGGAAATGAACATATTTCTTGATTGCACATTTCCTCTTGAATGGTAAATGGATGAACACCTTCAGTAATGATACTCGTTTGGGTGCCATTCCATATATGTAAATTATAGTCCTGACTAAAAAATAATGTTTTGCCAGCAGAGGACCAGGAAAAACCAAAAAACCAATGATCGTAACTATCAGGTCCTTTGATCGATTGAATAGTTTGAATAGAATTCCCTTCCTTCCACCAGAATAAGGTTTTTTGTGGTTGGATACTTTCCACTACGTCTAGTTTTTGGAAATAGGGCTGGTAAGGATCTGTATGGGCAAATCCAAATATTCGTTGATGCTCTGAGTCGTATTGATTGATAGTTTGGTAGTAGGTTTGAGCGTTTTCTTCTGGAATTTTCTGTGCTGTATCTGTGCGAACAACAAAGGGACTATCGTGGATAGGACAAATGACTATTTTTTCACCATTTTCAACAAAAAACAACTGGTCTTTTCTGTCTTTTCTTGGTGAATAAATGGTTAAATTTGACATAGTTTCCACTTTGCCTGTATCTATGGGCATAGAACAAATCTTGTAAGTTAGATTTGTTTTTTCGGGTACTGAACTGTATTGTTCGATAGATCGTATAAAGAATAAACGGTGTTGTTGTTTGGAGTAGTAAGGAAAATCATCATTTCCATTTGTCAATGCTTGGACGTTTCCGGTGGTTGGTGTAAACAATCGAATTCCATATCCGTTTGGATCGGCAAAAAACACGAATTCTGAAGTAACATCTTTATTGGAGAAAAATGTTTGTTTGTTAGAGCCGGATGAACACCCAGCGTTATGCAATAAAGAGAAAAGGAGTAGAAAAAGAATGAAAAACCGAAACAACCGCTGTACATTAAAGATTTTTTGAGATTGTAATTTTTTTTCCATAGGTGTATTATACTACTATATAGAAAGGTAAAAAGTACTATGAAAAAACGAATATTTATTCCAATTTTAATTTTTGTTTTTTGCTGTTCTCTAGGATTTTACTCTAGCAGTGCTCAAAGTACTGATATTGTCCACGAGTATTCCATGGAAGAATATCCAAATTGGATTGTATTCGACAAAAATGTCACCTTTGAGATATTTACTGCTACCTGGTGTGGTTGGTGCTATAAAGCATATGATTTATTTGAAGCTTTGCGCGATGCATATGGTGAAAAAAAAGTCACCAACATTCGATATCACTGCCAAGATGAGATTTCTATGGACACGATAAAAGATCGAATCTATTTTTATGGAGTCAGTGGGTATCCCACAGTTATAGCAAACGGTGATACTAAACAAACAGGTGTTTCAGACGATTGGTTGGAAAAATTTTCTAAGGTTATTGAAAATGAGCTAAGTGAATCTCCTGACTTAGCAATGCATTCTAACATCACCGTTCGAGATCAACAAATCTTTTTTGATGTATTTTTACATTCTCCACACCGTCAAATTGAAGGTGATTTTATGGGACTGACAATGGTGAGCGGTGTCACAATAGATGATTCTGTCCATGATTATGTTGCGGAGAGTGTTTTTCCATCTTTTGATGGTTTCCATATGATTCTCCAACCAAAAAAAATCTATCATCTTCAATTTTCATTACCGATGAGTGAATCTGTAGATTCGAATTTTTATAGTACCCTTTGTATTTTTCAGAATTTAACAACCAAAGAAATTTATAACTCACAGTTTTGCTCTCTTTATTCCCATATGATTACCGATACAACTCCTAAAGTTTTTGAACAAAGCATTCCTCGTGATCATCAGTTTGAGATACAGTTTCACGATGGAATCATCATTAAAACTCTTCAATCTGATCAATTTTTCTTTTTAGATCAAGAAGGAGAAATTATCGAATCTGAGTGGTCTTACAATGCCACTTTAAAGTCATTGACTATATCCCCGCGCAGTCTTCTTAAACCTGATACAGGATATGTTCTTGTAGTAAAAGGTGGAGAGGATTCTTTTAAATCAATTAATCAGCAAAACCTTTATCGAGATTTTTATCTTCCCTTTAAAACCTCCCACAGCCCTGATATTAATCTGTATTATTCCACATCGCTTCTTACATTTAACAACGTTACTGTCCTGGATGAGCCTTCTTCATACTTGTATGTCGAAGAAACTCATGGCAATGATGTTCGATTGAAAGTATACTCCCAAGCAAGGTGGATACAATGTAATCCAACTGAGATTCATTCCTCAGAAAGCTACATCTATATTCAGCTAGATCCTCTCTTTATGGCAAATGGAAAAAACACTGGTATCATCGAAATCCAGTCTTTGGTAGGAACTCACATCGTCAGAGTAGAAGCTTATCGCTTGAGTGATAAGTACCCAAGTATTCGATTGGATCCATATCCTCTTATTACAGCGCAGGATTCAATACAAATATCGGGGATAACAGACGGGTATAAAATGTTTCATTTTGAGAAAGAGATTCCAGTTCAAAACGATGGCCGATTTACAGTGTCAGTTTCTTTGAAAGAGGGAATAAATCATTTCTTGGTAGAATCGAAAAATATGAGAGGGAATACCTCGACTTATCCGGTGGTTATTTTAAAGATAAATCCTTAGTCTGATTCTAGAATAACTAATCTTGGGATCGCAGTAGACAGGTTACACATAATCTCGTAAGGTATCGTATTTGCCCAAGTAGCAACATCTTGTGCAGTAATCTCTACTTCCCCTTCTTTTCCGATAATTGTAACCTGATCACCTACTTTTGCATCTTCGCACGATGTAATATCAATAGCAAACTGGTTCATGCAAACATTTCCAACAATGGGGTACTTGTTTCCTTTGTATAACACCCAACCACGATTGGACAAAGACAGAGGAATTCCATCCGCATACCCGATAGGGATAATAGCGATTTTTGTAGGTCGTTTTGTTTTATATGTACGGTTGTAACTAATGTAGGAATCTTTTGGAAGAGTGCGGATGACACTAACATAGGACAAAACTGATAGAACCGGATTCCAATTTGCTTGATCCTTTGGAAAAGGACTAATACCATACAGTAAGAGTCCTGGTCGAATTGCATTGTACTGGTATTGTGGATATCGAAGAAATGCAGCACTATTACAGGTGTGCAATAAGGGTTCTTCTGGGATAAAACCTTGAATTTCTTTCCGAACATCTTCGAAATTCTGGCTTTGCCACTGGGTATAGTCAGATGAAAGATCACTTGCATCTGCATAATGCGTGCAGATTCCCTTCAATCTATTTTTGGCTTCTTTGTCTTGTATATACCGAAAAACTTCTGTTAACTCAGATTGAAGAAATCCAATCCTACCCATCCCTGTATCAACTTTTAAGTGAAAGGGTAAAGAGTCTAAGGTTGGATCTTCTAAAAAGACCTGTAATTCTTTAAAAGAACCAATAACAGGCGTTAAATGGAATTGATGCAAAGCCTTCATATGTGGTTCTAGCAATGAACCAAAGATGAGGGTGGGAGTTTGAATATTATGTTCTCGAAGTTGGATTCCTTCTTCGATTGTGAAAACACCAAAAGAATCAATTTGCAAGTTAGAAAGCAATGAAGATACGGGTACGATGCCATGACCATAAGCGTTGGATTTTATCATTCCTATGATCTGAGTATTTTTGGATTTTGTTTTTTGAATGCACTGAAAATTCTTTTTTAGATGGTTTAAGTGGATGACAATTTTGTTAGAATGAAACTTGTGCAAAGCTGTCAATTCGTGTTCGTCAATCGCTGTAAATTTTACCATAAGGACAAAGTTAGTAGAAATCATATTTTTGTCAAGAACATAGCAGAGCATTTCTCATTGAAGACTTGACTTTAGAAGGTGTGAAAATATAGTTTCATCATGCTGTTTGATAGATTTAAAATAGCTATATCTGTTGTTATTGTGGTTTTTTCTATTGGTTTGTTTATTCCTATTGAACCGTCTATTGCCTCAGGTGATCTTCAAATCATGGAACCTTCTCCAGGTGAAGTAATCTCTGGTTTTATCCCTGTTGTTGTGAAAGCAAATAGTGATGCTTTATCTTTATCGCTTAAGGTGATTGACACGAAAGGACATACCAATAACTACTTTTTATCCTATTCGGATCATTTTTATCGCATTAACTTAAACACAAAAAGCCTCCCCAACGGTAGTCACTATTTGTATGTTGTCCAAGATGACTCAAAAACGATACTAGACTCTCCTGTCACTTCGGTCGTGATAGATAACACTCAACCTTCTTTACAGGCTGGAGTATCTTCAAAGCTCGTACGAAGTGGTACATCTCTTACCATATTTCTTGATACTACCAGTGAGTTGGAAAATGTGGATGCACTCATTGATGACCACATTCAAATTGCTATGCAATATTCATCTGAAGAACAGAAATGGATTACTCGTTTTTTTGTTCCGTACACAATGACAGAAGGCTCTCATGTGATCAAAATTATCTGCAAAGATTCTAAAGGATCCATCGTTCAAAGTGATGTAAACTTCATGATTTGTAATTCAGAACCCTTCTTTACTTATCCTTCTACTGGATTATCTGTTCTCACAAATTCCATTGTACTCAAAGGGACCTTTAGTCCGGGCAGTACTTTGTATCTGTATCGAAAATCACCTCATGAATTAGAATACATCGAAGAATTAAAGACTGATCATCAAGGGGATTGGGTTTCTCAATCTATTCTCTTAAATGATGGTTTGAATACTTTTTCTGTTCATGCAAAGAAGGACTCAGAACCAGTTTGCGTTTTTCCTTCTCAACAAGTTGCCATCCAGTATTATTCTCAAGGATTAGTTGTCTTGAACTATCATGATATCTGTAAAGATGGAAATGTGTTTTCCAGATCCCCTGACCAGTTCAAGGCCGATATGGAATATCTTCTTGAAAATGATTTTCAATTTGTTTCCCCAACCCTTTACTTGAGCCATATAGAAGGTCGGGCTGATTTACCACCAAAACCCGTTTTGATAACTTTTGATGATGGTTTAAAAGGCGTATATACATACGCATATCCAGTTTTAAAAGAATTGGGTTTGTCCGGATTCTTCTTTCTACTTGTAAGTCGAGTTGGTACAACGGAGCATTATGTTTCTTGGGATGAATGCATGGAAATGCAGTCTAGTAGAGTTTTTAGCATTGAATCCCATACACTGAATTCCCACTATTTCGTGGATGATACAGAAGGTAGACACGCTGCTTTAATCAGTAGAATGCCTCTACCAGATGGTACAGTTGAGTCTGTCGCTCAGTATTCAAAAAGAGTTTCAGAGGATCTTCTAATGTCCAAACAAATTATTGAAGAGAAGATTCAAAAGAAAGTGCATTTTTTAGCTATTCCCTTTGGCTATGGTAATAATGATTTAAATAAAATCGTTCGGAATCAAGGGTATAAAGGTACGTTCAATTCTGGGGGAGGAGTGAACACCCTTCCACTACCTTCGGGTTGGAGCATTAAACGTATCACAATCCGTAAAAACGACGATTTATCTGAAATTTTGTTCTAGGAGGATGATATGAAATTATTAGAATATCAAGCAAAAGAAGTTTTTCGAGATGCTGGTATACGGATACCGAAAGAATCGATGGTAACCACCCCCCAAGAAGCTGTAAAAGTAGCTAACGAGTCTGTTGGATATCCTTGTGTGATAAAAGCACAAGTACCTGTAGGTGGAAGAGGTAAAGCAGGGGGAGTAAAAGTCGCAAAAAACTCTCAAGAAGTTCATCAACTTGCTTCACAGATATTAGGTATGGACATTAAGGGTTGTCTCGTTGATAAAATTCTTGTTTCCGAAGCAATATCTTTTCAAAATGAGTATTACCTGAGTGTTGTGCTTCACCGTGCATCAAAGAAACCAATGATCATCATGTCACCTGCTGGTGGAGTAGATATTGAAGACATTAGCAAAAATCAACCGGAGAAGATTTTTCAAGAAGAATACGATTTTATCGTTGGTTTCAAAGATTATAGTTTGATAAAAATCTATAAAAAAATGTTTCACAACCAAGAAAACATTCCGACATACCATGAGTTTAAAGCATTCCTAACCAAACTCGTTGATGTTTATTTTAAGAAAGATGCTACCCTGGTTGAAATTAATCCTCTCATTATTCATGAAAAAGAATGTATGGCTCTTGATGCAAAAATACTTCTCGATGACAACGGATTGGATTTTCATCCTGAATTCCAAAAATACATTCTTTCCAATGCTGAAGAAACAGAACAGGAAAAAATGGCTCGAGAAGCAAATTTAACGTATATATCTCTAGATGGCTCTATTGCTTGTATGGTAAACGGTGCTGGCTTAGCAATGGCAACTATGGATACAATTAAGCATTTTGGTGGGAATCCAGCCAATTTTCTTGATATTGGAGGTAGTTCCAATCCAGAAAAAGTTGTCAATGCTCTAAAAATTATTGCCTCTAACCCAAAAGTAAAAGCCGTCTTAATCAATATTTTTGGTGGTATAACACGATGTGACGATATTGCTCAAGGTTTCCGACAAGGACTTGAAAAAGTAGATTTTAACTTACCAATCTCTTGTAGAATCATTGGTACTAATGACGAAATTGCCAGAAACATTATGAGAGAGATTCAGATTCCTGTTACTACGGATATGGACGAAGCAGTTCAAAATGTAGTAAAAATGGCGAAAGGGGAATAACGTGAGCATTCTTATTAATGAAAAATCTAAAGTAATTGTGCAAGGTATCACTGGCAGAGATGGATCATTTCATGCAGAACAAATGATCCAATATGGAACCAATGTTGTTGGTGGAGTTACTCCAGGGAAAGGTGGAAAAACCATTCTAGGAGTTCCCATATTTGACTCTATGCAAGATGCTGTTTCTAGTACACAAGCAGATGTTTCGCTTATCTTTGTGCCTCCTGCATATGCATCAGATGCTATTATTGAGGCTGCCGATGCAGGTATTCAGTTGATTGTGTGTATTACAGAAGGAATACCCGTAAACCAGATGTTAAAAACACAAGCCTATCTTGCAACGAAACCAAATATAAGGCTTATTGGTCCCAATTGTCCTGGGGTTGTTTCTCCTGGGAAAAGTAAAGTTGGGATACTCCCTGGACATATTTTCAAACAAGGAAATGTTGGCGTGGTTTCTAGAAGTGGAACACTTACTTATGAAATCGTATATGGTCTTACAACGGCAGGCTTCGGAGAATCAACATGCATCGGTATTGGTGGAGATCCCATTATTGGAACAGATTTCATTGATGTCCTTACCATGTTCAATGAAGATCCTCAAACCGAATCTATTGTTCTTATCGGAGAAATAGGAGGAGATGCCGAAGAAAAAGCCGCCGACTATATCAAGAAGAATATTCGAAAAAAAGTAGTCGCTTTTATTGCCGGAGTTACAGCACCTCCAGAGAAGCGAATGGGGCATGCTGGTGCAATTATATCGCAAGGAATGGGAACCGCACAGGGAAAAGTAGAAGCATTTGAGAAAGTTGGAGTCAAGGTTGCCTCAATTCCCTCACAAGTGGCAGATTTGTTAAAATGAAAGCAACCATTATCGGCAATGAAACTAGCGGTAAACAAGGATTGTTCGATATTTTAACGGAAGGGAATACTTTCAAAAGTAAGGGAAAGCTTCTTGGTTCTGCCAATGTTCCAGATCAAAGAGTAGGGGCAATGTCTTCTGTTTTCAATCCAAAAAAGACTACATATGCACAACTCCAATTTCTTTCTGTATCACTTGAACCTGTTTTTCCATTCGAAGATTTACGATCCTCCGATGTTTTCGTTTTTGTGATTAAAGCATATCCTCAGTATCCAGGCGATGAGGTTAATGTTATAAAAGAATACGAAGATATTGATATGCTGTTTCGAGTCAAGGACATAGAACTTCTTGAAAAATTTATCGATCGTCACAAGAAAGATCCGAAAGCCAAAAAAGAAGTGGAAGAATGTAGCCAGCTCATTCCACTCATTGAGAATCAACAGAAAATATCTGACTCTGACATCCTTCATTCAGATGTAGTCAAGAATCTAGGTTTGCATTCTGTGATTCCTAGAATTGTTGTTTTTAACATATCAGAAGAAGATATCCAAGCTGATTCGGCTTTTGAAGAAGCATGGAAGAAATCCTACGATGCAATACCATATACAAAGATCTGTATTGCACTAGAAGAAGAATTAAGTGCATTATCCGAGAATGATCGAAAAGATCTGATGAAGGAATACTCTATCGATGAACCAGGATTTAATCACCTTATTCATGCTGTATATGATCATTTAGGGCTACAAACGTTTTTTACAGTTGGCGAGGATGAAGTGAAAGCATGGACGATACAAAAAAACACCCCGGCTTTGGAAGCTGCAGGAAAAATTCATAGTGATATCAAAAAGGGCTTCATACGAGCAGAAATCATTCATTATGAAGATTTTAAAAAACACAATTTTTCAATGAAAGAATGTAAAGAGAATGGGTGCTTTTTTGTTGAGGGTAAAGAGTATGTTCTGCAAGATGGTGACATTATGCACGTCCGATTTAATATTTAATAGCAATGGTAGATAAAAGATGACTCGACGCATTTGGAATATTTCAGAACTCATCGTTCCTAGAAGCGACCACGGAAAGCCAGTTCGTGGAAAGTTACAAAATGAAATTCTGCGTATTCCTCAAGCATATGTTGCTATTCAAGATGGTAAAATTCTAGATTTTGGTCCCATGAATAAATGTCCAAAAGAATACTTTGAATTTCCAGAACTAGATGCAAAACAAAAAATGGTTATGCCAGGATTTGTTGATCCACATACCCATCTTGTCTTTGCTGGACAGAGAGCGAAGGAGTATGCATTACGCTTACAAGGAGCAGATTATTTAACCATTCTTTCTGCAGGCGGTGGGATTCTGGAAACTGTACGGGCAGTTCGAAATACGAGTCTTGATGATCTTGTTCACAATACAGTGTTTCGTATGAAAGAGTGTGTTGTATATGGAACCACCGCATTTGAGATAAAAAGTGGTTATGGTCTCACCCTCCAAGATGAAGTAAAAATGTTACAATCTGCAACAGAAGCGTCAAAGCGCGTTGGAGTCTGTATATCTCGAACTTTATTAGCAGCTCATGCAGTTCCCCCAGAGTTTACAGGTGATGTTGAAGGATATGTGCAGTATATGAATTCGACAATTACTCCTTATGTGGGTGAAAATCGATTAGCAGAAAATATCGATGTATTTTGCGAAGAAGGAGTTTTTACTGCTGATCAAGCTGAACGTATTTTAAGAAAGGGAATAGAATATGGTTTGCAACCAAAACTCCATATTGATGAGTTTAAATCAATTGGGGGATTACCAGTAGCTGCAAAACTAAAAGCAATATCAGTTGATCACATGATGGTTTCAAAGCCTTCGGAGTTTCCTGCTTTCTGTGAAGCTGGGGGTACAGCAGTAATATTGCCTGGAACTTGTTTTGGCTTATCACACGGACAAAAAGATTACAATTATGCGAATCGTCTTATAGATGCGGAAATACCAGTTGCACTGGGAACTGATTTAAACCCAGGCACTTGTATGTGTAGCTCAATGCAAATGATGATAGAAATTGCCATTTTACAAATGGGACTTACTATTCCAGCAGCCATAAATGCAGCAACCGTAAATGCATCGTTTGCTTGTGGTTTGCAGGAGAAAACAGGTACTATCGAAATCGGTAAAAGAGCTGACTTGCTGGTACTTTCCATTGAGTCTTTAGAAGAATTTCCATACCGCTTTGGACTCAATAAAGTTACAAGAGTGTTACTAAATGGAATTGATTTTGTTCCATAGATCGTGTATTATTTTCTTAAATTCTAGTTTTTGTTAAAAATTTATATGGGTTATGATTCAGTTTTGATGAATTGTAATTCAAGGGGGTTTTTTACGATGAAGCATCGACTGAATAAATTTTTTAGTATTGCGTTGACATTCATTTTATTGGGTAGTGTGTTTTCTGTTTTTCAACCAGTTAAAACACGTGCTCTGACAAATTTCTTCATGATTGTTCAACCTCGAAAAGTTGCCACTAGAGCAACATATCGTTTCAATGTGACCATTGAAAAACGGCTTGCTGTCCACGAAGCAATTACATTAGTATGGCCTCCCGGTACTATCATTGATCCTCCACTACCGGAAGATGAAAAAAAGCGTAAAGAAAGACTCACGCAAATCATCGAATCAATGTCTATTGGTTTATCTCCATGTTCTGCCTGCCAGGGTTTACCTGTAATTGAAGACACTCCAGAAGGCGGAATTTCTTTGCGTTTCAACACACATATTGAGTTAAACCCTGAAATTGAGGGATATAGCGATATTGTTGTTACCGTTCCCGATACTTGCGGTTTTGTTACTCCGCCAAAGCCTGGTAAATACCAATGGAAGTTTTCTACAGGAGCCGAACCTACTTTTGTTTCTTCTGAGCCTTTTGAAATTGTAGAAAGCGCCATCGGGGTACCCGAAGGAATGCCAGAAGTTGAAGTTCTTCCGTCTTCCTTCCGTGCCAATGCATCCTATAGAATAACTTTTAATGTAGGTAAGGGTGGATGGCTTAAAGAGGGCGATGGCCGAATCCGAGTGCGTTTTCCTGAAGGAACTGAACTCACTGAATCTGATATCCGCGAAAAGTTCATTTTGGTGAATGGAAAACCCATAACCAGTCCTCCTCTTGCTGTCAGAAACCAACTTACATTCATTACACCTGTTGAAATTCCCGATAGCGGGCGCATTGAAGTTTTCGTTGATCAGGGTGCTGGTATAATCAATCCCCCAAAACCTGGAGAATATGTTTTAGAGGTATCTACTATACCTGCCGATAAAGAGTGGGTTGCATCCAAACCATATCAAATTGAAAAAGGTGGAGCACTTCTTAAAATCGTACCTGCCAAAGTAAACAAACCAGCACGTTATTCTTTCTCTTTCATTTTGGAAGCTGGCAAATCCTTGAAAAAGGGAAGCAAGATTCTTGTTCAGTTTCCCGAAGGCACAGTAATTCCTTCTTCTCTAGACAAATCCAAAATCAAGATCAGCGGAGAATCTGTTTCAGAAATCGCTGTGAATGGGCTCGAAGTTTCATTAACTTCTGCCATCAATATTGACTCTGAAAACGCTGTTGACGTAGTTTTTGAAGTTGGAGCCGGAATTGTAAATACAACGCAACCCGGTGATATAAAACTTGGTTACAAGCTTGAAAGTGATTCAGAATACCTGATGACTTCTCCTGTTGAACTTATTGAATCTCGACTTGAAATTCTTGATGTTTCCAATGAACCCAAAAATGCTTATTCGGTTACTTCCTGGAATATCAAAGGACTTACAGGTGACAATGGTGCCTTGCAAAAAGGAGACTACATCACTGTTACATTTCCAGAGAATACTGAAATGCCCCAAGAAGTTGATCCTTCTACGGTTACCATTAACGAAGCACCCACCGAAAAAGTTACAATTGATGGCGTTACTGCACATTTTTATGTGACTCAACCCATCAAAGGTGGTGTAGAATTTGTTCTTTTAACAACTTTAGATTCTGGTTTCCGTAATCCAACCGAAGAAAAAGTGGGTTACATTCTAGAAGTAACTTCTAGTACCGAAGATTTTGTAGCGGAATCTCCCACATTTTACACCACACCCAAGTTACCTGTTTCCTCATACCATATCACTGGTGGAACTGAAGGAGATAATGGTTGGTATATTGAACCACCACTTGTTTCTTTTTCATGTGATGACCCAACTGCTGTCATAAAGCTCTTTTGGGATGATAAAGATAATCAAATCATTACCTTTGATAAAGAAAGCGGTGGCAAGCCACTTGATATTGGTCAATATGAATCTCGCATTACATATTGGGCAGAATCAATTACTGGTATTGAACCAAGAAAATCCTTTGTTGTAAAAGTTGACACCGTACTTCCTGAAGTTGTAATGGAAAAACCTGAAGAGGCTAGAACTATTACCACAAAACCAACCATTGATGTAGTTGGGCGTACTACTCTTATTAAAACAATCCGTTTTGGAGTAGATTCTCTTGAGTTTGACTTGTTTGCAACAGTAAACGGTAAAGATATCACCGTCGAACCTGAAACTGGTTATTTCCGAACCACAGTCGATCTTAAACAGGGTATCAATCCTTTGGTTATTATTGCAAAAGATGAAGCAGGACACGAAAAACGTCTTGACTATGAAGTTATTTTTGACACAGAACCCCCAAAAATCGATATCACATATCCTTTAGAGGGTGATGTTGTCACAAAACGAAAATTCTCTATTACTGGTACTACCGATCCAACTGCACAACTTACCATTAACGGTGAATTTGTTTACCTCGAACAAGACGGTTCTTTTGCTTATGAAGTTACAGCTAGAAAAGTTGGTGAAATGAAGTTTGATTTTGTTGCAACCGATCCTGTCGGTAATGTAACAGATAAAGAACTCCATATCACCTTTGGATATACAATTAAACTGGTGGTTGGAAAGAAAACAGCTAGCGTAAATGGTGAAACACAAGATCTTTCTATGGCTCCCATTATTCAGAATGGCAGAACCTTAGTACCTTTCGGATTTATTGCGCGTGCATTAGGAGCTGTTCCAGATGTTGGATATGACCCTAACACTAAATTAGTTACAACAGTTTCCCTGGAACTGGATGGCACAAAAGTTGTATTAACTATTGGTAGTGATATTGCAAAAGTTAATGGAAAAGACTTGAAAATGGACATTGCTTGTCAGATAATAAGTGGTAATACCATGGTACCTGTTCGATTTGTTACCGATAGTTTAGGTGCCGAAATTGGATGGGAAAACGCAACCCAGACTATTACCATAACCTATCCAAAATTATAAAAAACATGAGGAGGCGGTGTATGAGATTGAATTTTAAGAAGCTTTTTACAGTTAGCTTTTCAGGAGTGTTTATCTTCCTCTTCCTATTCTCTCATTACCAAGCATCATACAAAGTATATGCTGCAAATGGTACTGATTTTACACCGTCTCCATCCCCGGTGATTGTGGAACAGTTTACAGGTGGTTGGTGTGGTTATTGCCCATATGCTTCTGCTGGTATGCATTATTCTGAACTTATGCTGAATCAAACTGATTTAATTTTTGTTCACCTAGCTTATCACCAGGGAGATTCACTAGCTAACTCAGACACCGATAAAAGATGTGAATATTATAGCGTAACCTCATTTCCCTCTGTTATTGTCGGAGGTCTTGATATAATTGCAGGTGTTCCCACAAATGGGCAATATCTGGATTTTGATCAATATGTTGCTGCCATTTTAGAATGTGATAATAGTCGCAGAACACTTGCAGATATGCAATTAACAGCTGATTTTGATGCTCATTCTTTTAATTTAAAGATTAAAGCCAGAGAAGATTTTGGAAAACGTAACATTAATGTGGTTGCAACTATCTATCAAGATTGGGTGATTACTGAACAGAAAAACGGTGAGTATCTAAACCGCCATGTAGTTCGCAATATGCCATATGGTGTATCTGGTAAGCCAGTTCGACTTAAAGCAGATCAGATATATGAAGAAGATCGAAAATTTGTTCTTACTACTAGGGCTGCAGTCCAATGCGGAATCATTGTGTTTTTGCAAGATCAAGATACGAAAGAAATAGTAGGATCCTCTCTTTTTAAATTTTCTAATGAAAAACCCGCAATGTTCTATTGGAATGTACCTGATATGGGATTACAGCAAAAACATACCTCACTTGATACTATGACCTACAAAGTGAACAATACCCGCAATTTAAAAAAATTGGTTGTGCAACTACGGACTGCAAGTGATTATTACACAATAGAAGCTGCAAAACTCCCTGATTCAATAAAAGATAATGCTACTATTGAATTTCATCAGAGAAAAAATGAAATTATTGTCACATTTGACGAACCTTTTACTGGATCTGGAGATCTCTTTGACCTACTTGTAAATTTCAAAAAAGATACTGGTGATGGTGGGGTTAGCTTCAAGATTATTCAGTTTTCTGCTTCTGATCCCGATAATAACATTGTTCCCTTTGAACTCATTGACTTGTCTTTTTTTAGCCTCATACAAGTTGTACCCAACAATTATGATCTTGATAATAATGGTAGTATTGATGATAGCGATGTGATCTTTTTAGGAAAATCATTTGGAACTATGAGGGGTGACAAGGGTTTTCTGAAACAAGGTGATTTCAATGATGATCGAAGAATTGATCTACTGGACATTAATCATTTAATGATGAATGAAGATTGGCGGATTCGACAATTATTCGACTAATCCCACTGAA
>DAIMET010000004.1:5554-72021 GCA_036725105.1 Calditrichota bacterium | reverse complement strand
AAAAAGCGCTGGTTTAAGGGCTTCACTATGGAAGAAAAAATCTTGCTAAAACGCTTGCTGCTACAGATATCTCAGAATTTATCGGATGATTAGCATAGCGTATTTTACATTTATCTAGCTACATAGTAAAGGTGTAACCATGAGTTTAATTTATAAGTATTTAAAAAAATATTGGGTATATTCTATTCTTGCTCCTCTTTTAATGCTTATTGAGGTTGTTTGTAACCTACTTCAACCTAATCTGCTTGCTAAAATCGTAGACCAGGGCATTGCATCTGGAAACATGCCTCTCATTGTCCAAACTAGTCTGACAATGATTGGTATTGCCCTTATTGGCATGATTGGAGGGCTTGGATGTACCATTGCAGCTAGTATAGCCAGTCAAAATGCAGGCACCGATATTCGGTATGAATTGTTTACCAAGGTGCAGAATTTTTCTTTCTCCACTTTTGATCGTTTTACTTCCTCTTCTTTGCTGACCCGTTTAACAAACGACGTGGTGCTAGTGCAGAATTTGATCATGATGCTGCTTCGCATTTTTGTGGGAGCTCCTCTTCTTTGCTTGGGGGGGATTGTGATGGCAGTATCTTTGAATGCAAAGCTAAGTCTGATATTGGTGGTAATCATTCCTATTGTGGGTATCACTCTATTTTTCATCATGAAAAAGAGTCTTCCCTTATTCACAAAGGTACAAGTGAAACTGGATCGGCTAAACCAAGTAGTGCAAGAAAACCTTTCAGCCATTCGTGTGGTAAAAGCATTTGTTCGAGAAAGAAAAGAAAAAAAGCGATTTCACACTGCAAATAAAGATCTTCGTGATATAAATGTGAAGGCTTTTACATTGATGTTTCTTACGATGCCCATTATGATGCTTTGTGTCAACCTTAGCGTGGTAGCTATCTTATGGTTTGGGGGAATTCAAGTGGATGCTGGATCTATGCAAGTCGGGCAGATTATGGCTTACATCAACTATATGACACAGATATTAATGGCATTCATGATGATTACCTTTTTATTGATTTACTATAGCAGAGCACAAGTCTCTGCAAAACGAATTAATGAAGTTCTTGAAACCCAGATCGACATCGTAAATATCTATAACCCTATTGTCACTCCTATCACGAAAGGATCAGTACAATTTGATTCCGTGTCATTTCACTATCTGAAATCGCCGCCCATTTTAAAAGACCTTACTTTTTCGGTGCAAGAAGGAGAAACCGTTGGGATTATTGGGGGCACGGGGTCGGGAAAGACGACGCTATTGCAATTGATTCCCAGGCTTTATGAAGTGTCTAGCGGTAGCCTTTCTATTCAAAATCAAAACATAAAAAACTATGATCTAAAAACACTTCGGCAATCCATTGGATTTGTATTACAAAATACAATTCTATTTTCAGGTACCATCCTTGATAATTTAAAATGGGGCAACCAAGAAGCAAGTGTCCAAGAAGTTGAGGAAGTTTGCAAAATAGCACAAGCTCATGATTTTATACAGCAGTTTCCCGAGGGATACAATACAGTTTTGGGACAAAAAGGAGTGAATTTATCAGGAGGACAGAAACAGCGTATTGCTATTGCAAGAGCTCTTTTAAAGAAGCCACCCATACTTTTGTTAGATGATAGCACCAGTGCTGTGGACACAGCCACTGAAGCAAAGATACAAAAGAACTTAAAATCCTACCTTCATCATACCACAACCTTCATCGTGGCACAAAGGGTGAATTCGATTATGAACGCAGATAAAATCATCGTGTTAGAAGAAGGTCGCATTGCCTCCATAGGAAATCACCCTATGCTCATGAAAGAAAGCTTGTTGTACCAAGAGATTTATCGATCTCAAATTCAGGAAGGAGTCACTGATGAAGAATAAAAAAGTCAGTCAACAATCTACCTTCCAACCTGGATTTGGAAAAGGTCGTGGCATGATGGGTGTAGGCGACAAGCCCAAAAATATTGGTGTTACTCTGAAGCGATTATGGAAATATATGGCAGTATTCAGGGTTCAATTCTATTGGGTTGTTTTGCTTGTCATTCTTGCTTCCGGTGCAGTGATCGCAGGACCTTTTTTAATTGGAACCGCCATAGACCGATACATTATTCCCGCAGACTTTACCGGATTGGCAGGAATCTTGGTGATTATGCTTCTTGTATACCTTTCTAGATCGCTGTTTTATTGGTTACAAAATGTTCTTATGATTGAGATTGCACAAAATACTGTTATGGCTTTGCGAAAAGATATTTTTCATACATTGCAGACACTTCCTATTGGTTATTTTGATACTCACTCCAAAGGGGATATCATGAGCAGAGTGACCAATGATATAGAGAATATCAGTAATACACTCAACTCTACGGTAACTCAGTTTATTACTAGTTTGCTAACGGTAGTGGGTACAGTAATCATGATGCTTGTGTTAAGTCCTCTTCTGACTGCATTTTCTCTTATTATTCTTCCCATCATGCTCATTACTACCACATTCATTGCATCAAAAACCAAAACGTATTTTCTTCAGCAGCAGCAATACCTTGGAAAGATTAACGGAATGATAGAAGAAACCATCACGGGACAAAAAGTTGTCACAGTGTTTAATCATGAACAAGCAGTGATTTCAGAAATGTCTGTTGAAAACCAGGAACTGCGCAAGGTGGGGATAAAAGCACAAATATTTGCAGGCATTGTCCCCCCTATTATGGGCGTGTTGAATAATTTAAGTTTTGCCATTGTCGCCGGGGTAGGAGGTTGGATGGTCTTGTCCCAGATGATTACAGTCGGAGTCATAGCCAGTTTTGTCAACTACACCAGGCAATTTACAAGACCCCTAGCAGAAATGGCTAACCAGTTTACTATGATTCAATCTGCGGTGGCAGGAGCAGAAAGGGTATTCCAGGTGCTGGACGAAGCACCTGAACCTGCCGATCCCGAGAATGCTTATATACTTGACAATGTAAAAGGACACGTGGAGTTTTCCGATGTCACTTTTGGATACGACCCTTCCGATCCTGTCCTGAAACACATTACTTTTTCTGCAAAGCCCGGCCAAAGCATTGCACTGGTGGGTCCTACAGGAGCAGGAAAAACGACCATTGTGAATCTGTTAACCCGATTTTATGATATTCAGGAAGGATCCATTCATATTGATGGCCACAACCTTCAGGCCATTCAAAGAGAATCTTTGCGTAATTCTTTGGCCATTGTATTGCAAGATACTCATTTGTTTTCTGAATCGGTTCTTGAAAACATTCGCTATGGTCGGTTGAATGCCACTGATGATGAAGTGAAAGCAGCTGCAAAAATGGCCAATGCTCATCATTTTATTAATCATCTGCCCGATGGCTACCATACAATCCTATCCGAAGATGGTGGGAATATTAGCGAAGGACAAAGACAACTTCTTTCCATCGCACGGGCTATATTAGCAGATCCACCAATCTTGATCTTAGACGAAGCCACCAGTAGCGTGGATACTCGCACCGAGATGCATATTCAAGAAGCTTTACTGAAGCTAATGAAAGGACGAACCAGTTTTGTGATTGCGCACCGACTAAGTACCATACGTAAATCCGATTTAATTCTTGTAATTGATCATGGAGAAATTATTGAAAGAGGCACCCACAAAGAGTTAATGGTGAAAAAGGGATTCTATTACCAGCTCCACCAAAAAGCCTACCAGAAACAAATATAAATGCTTGCCATTGATATTAAAACATTTATTTCATATCCATCAAATGCTATACTGTTAAAATATACCTGTCGATGGTAGGTGTAGGTAGTTTTTTTGATTTCTGCTTTTGTATTGTGCATCCATTGTGAAGGATGGTCTATATGAGTATTCAAAAAGCCGAAGACCTAGAAAAATTGTTACAAAGAATCCAAGAGAGCGAGAAAACCTATCGCAATTTGTTTCAAAATGCTCAAGTGGGTTTGTTCCGAACCAGAATTCATGATGGTAAAATACTGGAAAGCAATGAGCAGCTGGCGAAAATGTTTGGATATGACGATAGGGAAAAGTTTCTCTCAGAATACATAACTTCTGAAAACTATGTAGATGAGGGTACTCGGGAAAAAATGCTGGAAATCATCAAAGAGAAAGGCTTCATCAAAAACTTTGAAGCTCGTTTCTATCGCAAGGATAAATCGATTTTCTGGGCACGATATTCTGCCAGGATCTATACCGACAAAGGTTGGATTGAAGGTGTTGCAGAAGATATCACCGATCGAAAAAAGATAGAAGAAGAGATAAAAAAGAACAATTCACGTCTTGATCTCGCTATGACAGTTGCCAATATGGCATGGTGGGAAATGGATGTTTCTACGGGGCAAGTTATGTTTTCTAAAAAGAAAGCTGAAATGTTAGCCTATGCTCCTGAAAAATTTAAACATTACAAAGATTTCATGGCATTGGTTCATCCAGACGACAATGAAAAAGCAATGATTACAATGCGGAAACACCTTGAGGGTTCGCTTGATAAATACGAAGTCGAGTACAGAATAAAAAATAGCGAAGGAAAATACTTATGGTTTTATGATATTGGAGCAATTGTAGAAAGAGATTTACAAGGCAAACCCTTGAGTGTTCGCGGTCTAGTGATGAACATCACTGAACGTAAACGAGCTGAAGAATTACTTACAGAAAGTGAGCAAAGATTCCAAAAAATGTTGGGAGTTGTTCCTGACATGATTTCTATTCATAGCCCTGACATGGATATTCTCTACAGCAATTGGCAGGGTTTTGCAGCAGTTCCTGAGAACAGACAAAAGGCAAACACCAAATGTTATAAAACCTATCGTAACCTGGATAAAATATGCCCCGATTGTCTTGCAAAATCAGTTCTAGAAACTCGAAAAGCCTTTAGGAGGGAAGCTCAGCTACCCGATGGAACTTGGCATGACATTCGTGTAATCCCATTTCTAGATGAAGATAACAACGTCGTAATGTTCATGGAATGGGTGCGAGATATCACAGACCGCAAAATGGCTGAGGAAGCATTAAGAAAAAGTGAAAACCTTTTCCAGAAAGTCTTTGACATACTTCCCATCGGTTTATGGATTGCAGATGAAAATGGAACGCTTTTGCAAGGTAACCCAGCTGGGGTGAAGATTTGGGGAATGGAACCGAAGGTTTGTCAAAGTGAATACGGTGTATTCAAAGCCAGACGTTTGCCCTCTGGAGAAGAGATTAAACCCAATGATTGGGCATTGGCACATACTGTTAATGATGGCTCGACCATCGTTGATGAGCTTCTAGAAATTGATGCTTTCGATGGATTCACTAAAATAATCGTAAACTATACTGCCCCCATCCTTGATGATCAAGGGAATATAGAAGGAGCAATAGTTGTCAACAGAGATATTACAGAACGGTATCAAGCGGAGGAAGAGTTAAGGCGGATTGAATGGATGCTGAGTAAAAAAACAGCTGAAGAAGAGGAAAGCCCAACTCCTTTGTATGGCGACCTTTCAGAATTAAATAACTGTAGATTGATTCTTGATGCTGTTGGACAAGATGTTCTCAAAGATATTGCTGGTGACTTTTTGGGATTACTTGAAACATCCTCAGCAATTTACGAAAAAAATGGGGATTATGCTTTGGGTATTTTTGCTTCCAGTTGGTGTCAGTTTATGGACCAGGCTTCTCGAGGATTGTGTGGGACGGATGACAATAAAGAAGCACTGCATTGCGGGAAATGGCTTTGTCATGAATCGTGCTGGAAAGATTCAGCAAAAGTAGCAATGAGTACTGGCAAGCCTTCTGACATCGAGTGCGCAGGTGGAATCCATATGTATGCTGTACCAATTTTTGCTGGTAAAGAAGTAGTTGGAGCAATCAACTTTGGGTATGGTGATCCACCAAGAGACAAAGAAACTCTTGAAAAACTTGCAGATAAATACAGAGTTCCACTAGAGGAATTGTTGAAAAAGGCAAAGGAATACAAATCCCGTCCCCCATATATTATTGAAATTGCAAAAGATCGATTACAAGCTTCTGCCAATTTGATTGGGGAAATAGTTACGCGTAAAATAGCGGAGAAGGAGCTTCTCAAACTTAACGATCAATTAGAAAAAAAGATTGCTGAAAAGACCCAGGCCCTGAATGAACGTGTTTCTGAATTAGAAAGATTTCATGACGCTACAATACAAAGAGAATTTCGCATCAAAGAACTTCGAGAAGAAATTGAACAGTTAAAGCGGAATCAGAAATGACAATCATTCAAAAGACCACAGTATACCGCATATTCCTCTCTATTCTTTTCGGATTGATTGGATTTGCAGTTAATTTCATTGATATACAGTTGATAGATTCGAGCCTGTTTAAAGTAAGTATTCTATTAGGACTTCTCTTTCCTCTTCTTATCGCACTTGCTTGGGGTTGGCGATATGGCCTACTATCTGCTTTGGCAGGTGGATGTCAAGCAATGTGGTGGCTATGGAGTACCGATGGATATGGTTTTTTATATGCCGTACCAGTCTTCACTTTATGGATAGTATGGCATGGGTATTGGGCAGAAAAACGGCAAACACTAGATTCATATCCTTGGTATTATTCAGAATTTGTTGCAGAGATCCCATTTCGAATTCTTATTGAAATCGGTTTTTTTACAATCTTTCGTTGGCTTGTGGCTCAAAATCCTCCTTTCTGGGATCCTTCTATTACATGGAATTACGTATCTTTTGATTGGGTTGTTTTGGTAGCTATCAAGCATACAATAACAGCATATTTGCTACTGTTGCTAGCTCATGTCTTTCTTCATCTATCTATTGTGCGAAGGTTACTACAATTGAAAAAGCTTCCTGTGGCTCGTACAATCAATGCAATTTATGCTTTGTCAATACTTATAAGCTTCATCATTTGGTTCATTGACAGTATCGTAACGTATTCCATCTTTAATGAGCAAAATCAATCATTTTGGGAAATTGCTTTTATTAATCCTCACTCTCATGTATTGTTTATGAGATACTTGTATCTAGTCGTTTTTTTAATAGCTGGAGTTCTTGTTGTACAAATTCTAAAAAAACAAGTATGGACTACTCAAAAACTTAAAGAAAGTTATGTACTTTTAGAGATTGCTGGAGAATCTGCAAGCTTTGGGGGATGGAGTGTCGATTTAGAAAAAAACATTCACACTTGGTCAAACACTGTAGCAGATATTCATGAGATGCCTCATGGATACTCCCCTTCTGTTGAAGAAGGTATTCATTTTTATGCACCCCAGTGGAGAGACAAAATCACTCAAGTTTACAATAAATGTGCTCATAGTGGTATTCCTTATAATGAAGAAATGGAGATTATCACTTCAACGGGGAAGAGGCTTTGGATACGTACTATTGGTAAAGCGGTGAAAGATGAGAATGGAAAAATAGTACGAGTAGAAGGGTCTTTTCAAGACATCAATAAAAGCAAACAGGCTGAAGCAGAGTTACAGAAACTTAAAGATAAGCTACAAAAAGAAGTAGAAGAAAAGACTAAAGAATTGCAGGAACGATTGTCTGAACTTGAAAGGTTTCACGATGCTACCATCAATCGAGAGATTCGCATGAATGAACTACGAGAAGAAATTAAACAACTGAAAGGCAAACTTGATAATCATGAAAATTTAGCTTTTTTAGAGGAATCCAATGATTGATTCTTTGGTTGTAAGTCTTCTACTTTTGGTGGGAATTCGTTTGATGGCAATCTTCATCTTTCTCCATCTTTACCTTCAAAAACGAGAAAAGATATATATCCTTCTTATGGCAGGATGGTTGTGTGTAACTATGAGTTCTGCATGGGGCTTATATACATATGTTTCATCGGGTACAATGGATTCATACTTTACTAGCTTGTTCGCAAGTCTTGGTACTTTGTGGATTTTTTTTGGTGCACTGCTTTATTTCAATGCCATTCAGTGGCGCCATATCTATCTTGGAAGTATAATCATTATCATTTATGGTGCATTGCCATTTTTTGATATAAACCTGGGTCCTTCTCCAGGGGTTTTAGTTCAATTTTTTACCGCATTAATCCTTACATTCATCGTACTTTTTAAACGCAAAACATTTATTAATTTTGCTCAAACTAGCTATTTCTGGCTCGTTTTGTTAGCTGTATTTACGGATATTTTAACATTAGCCTTTATTACAGGTATTGTGCAAGACGTGGCTATTGGTTTTGCGGGAACATCGATTGTGATGTTGGTAGCTATTATATTTTTCCTTCATCTTGAATACAATATTTCCACGAAATCTCTCAAAAAGAGTGAAGAAGAATACCGCAGCATGATAAAAAATTTGATGGAAGGATTTAACAGTGTTAGTATTGATGGAATTCTATTGGACTACAATATCGAGTTTACTCGCATCTTTAACCTTGACCCCAAAGAAGACCACAGGGGAATCCAAATTGATCAGTTCTGGCAAAACCCCATAGACCGTGAGACTTATTTAAAAAAACTTTTAGAATGTGGAAGCATTCGACATTACGAAATTGATGCAAGAACTGCTACTGGAGATTTCATGTCTATTTTAGCAAGCGCTCGATTGATACGAGATGATCAGAATAATCCCATCAGGATTGAGGGTTGCTATCTGGATGTTACAGGAATAAAACAGTCTGCTTCTGAACTCAATGAGCTGAAGACGAAACTAGAGATCATCGTAGAAAATCGTACAAATGAACTACGCGAAAAAGTAGAAAGACTGCATAAAAGCGAAAAAGCTATGCTATATATGGTGGAAGATCTGAACAATCTGGCAATAGAACTCCAAGAAGAAAAAAGAAAACTGGAGCTTTCCAACAAAGAATTGGAAGCTTTTTCATACTCTGTTTCTCATGATTTACGCGCACCACTTCGACATATTCATGGTTATGTTGAGATGCTGCAAGAAAAATACACACTTGATTTGCCTCAGGAAGCACAGCGTTACCTATCTGTTATCACCAATGCAGCCAAGCAGATGGGTATTTTGATCGATGAATTGTTGCAATTCTCCAGAATGGGCCGCCAGGAACTTAGAAAAACAAGAATCAATATGAACGAACTCGTAGACCAAGTTATCGAAAACACCAAGCAAACTACTTCTTCGCGAGATATTGTATGGAATAAACAAGAGTTACCCCAAGTGTTCGGTGATTCTACCCTCTTGCAACAAGTATGGGTAAATCTTATTGACAATGCCGTAAAGTATACGAGTAAAAAAGAAAAAACTAAAATTGGAATTGGTTTCGATGAGAATGAAACTCATTTTGTGTTTTTTATTCGTGACAATGGGGTTGGTTTTGATATGAAATACGCACACAAGTTGTTTGGTGTATTTCAGCGACTTCATACACAGACAGAGTTTGAAGGTACTGGCATTGGTTTAGCTAGTGTGCAACGGATTGTACATAAACACAATGGAAGGGTATGGGCTGAAGCAGAGCCTGGCAATGGAGCAACCTTCTTTTTTAGTATCCCCAAAGATAGAAAGGAACGATCATGAAAGAACTAGATACAATACTACTAGCCGAAGATAATCCACAAGATGTTGAATTGACCTTAGAAGCATTAAAGGAATATAATCTAGTAAACCGAGTGGTTGTTGTTCATGACGGTGTGGAAGTGATGGAATATCTGAATTATGAAGGCCGGTTCAAAGATCGGGAAAAAGGTAATCCAGTTGTATTACTCCTGGATATAAAAATGCCTCGCATGAGTGGTATAGAGGTATTGGAAGCCATCCGAAGCAATCCTTCTTATAAATTGCTTCCTATCGTGATGCTCACCTCTTCAAGACAAGAACCTGATCTACAAAAATGTTATGCTTTGGGTGTCAATGCATACGTTGTGAAACCGGTCAATTTCAAGGATTTTCTTGAAGCAGTCAAATACATTGGTGTTTTCTGGGCTATATTAAACGAGTTACCTTCAATGGACACTATATAAGTTTCACATATAATTCATATATATGTTTTTGCATTTGTTGACCATCTTTCCAATACATAGGAGAACCACTATGAAAAAATGGCTTTCAGTTTGTTGCATTGCACTTCTTTGCGTGTCAGTTTTTTCCATTTCTTCCTCTGCCACTGCTGATGAAAAGGAAAACTGGATTGAACAATCGCAAATACCGGTTTTGGAAAAATACTCTGCAAGCTGGTGCACACCGTGTTTAATGATGGATGAAGTCATTGTCGAATTATACGATTCAGGTATTCCACCTTTTCAATTTTTAACTTTTGATGTCATGAACAAAAACTCCTTTATTCAAGACAGAAGAACCCAATACGAAGTTCAGGGTATCCCCCATTGTGTTCTTCAGGGTACTGAGCACTGGATTGGATTCTCTGATTCTATATGCGAAACAATATCCGAAACCATTGAAAACTTCTCCTTTACGAAAAAAATCGAGTTATCTGCTAAAGAAGAACACACAGAAAATGATTTTACAATCACAGCTCGTTACGACCTACTTGACAATGTAGATGGTACAATTCATTTTGCACTGGTTTCACATACGACCTTGCAAGATGGTGTTCACTTCCGCAATTATGTATTGGATGGTCAAACGTTTCCCATTGATGGAAATGGTGAAAAAACAGTTACATTCGAACTACAAAACCAAGCCGATGTTTCATTGCTGAAAGCACTTGTCTGGGTTGAGATCGAAGGGGAGTTTGTTGGGAATGTTTGGCTAGAATATTGCACTGACCCCTTTGACAATGACAAAGGTTATCTTTCGTTTCCTCCCGTTATTGACTTAGATACAATTCAACGCGACAAAGAAACAAAGCGATATGTGAGTATGGAAAATATTGGGCTGGAAGATGCTCATTTCACACTTTCTTCGGACTCTTCATGTCTTCGTTTTTTGAAAGACTATACCGTGAAAGCAAACCGTAAAAAGGGTATTGCTATGTATATTGATACAAACGAGTTAGAAATCGGGGAAAACACTGCAACAATTACAATACACCCGTTAGAAGATAGTATTTCTTCCCATTGCAGCTTAACATTCCAGATTCGTTTTTCCTACGAACCCCAGGAGGAGTAGTGAAAACCCAAAATCCATTTCTTGTTATTTTTCTAGTACTCGTAGTAGTATCGATGGGGTCCTGTTTACCTCAGAAAACTTCTCACATACAATCTGATCCAGTTAAACCCCCACCTGTTGTTTCTTATAACGATGAAAAAACACAAGAATACTTGTTAACCCCTATACAATTTCCATCTTACGAGATTGTACATCAGGTTTCTCATTTGCGCAGCGATGAGGGTGATACCCTGTTTGTTTTGATTCCACCTCTCGAATCAGATTTTGAAAACCTAAGTGAAAAAACGAAAAATCTTGTGAAAAAGCTGGTGGTACTGGAAAAAAGATCCGAGAATATTTCCATTCTCATTTTTGACGATGCCCAAGCATTGGAAAAAGTGTTTCAAGATTCACAAACTGAAGATCTCAATGTACCTGTCCATTACATTGCTAAATACACTGCCAGTCCTGAAGAAGGTATTTACAGATGCAATCTGTATCTTTTTCCAATTGCTCCAGATAGCAACCCTGTCGTCAAATCCATGAGTGATATCATCGAATTCGATCCCTACAACTGGTAGCTCTCTTCCAGCACCCCTGAAGAATACTTCATGATGTATTGAATATGTAGCAGTTTATGGATATAATATGGGTAGTATATTGCTATAAGGAGTAAATACTATGTATATAAGAGCATCTGCAAGCATCCGTCAGAACTATAACAAGATCGCTGAATTGTGTAAATCTTCTGGCGAACCCGTGTACCTAACAAAAAATGGTGAAGGAGACCTTGTCGTAATGGATATTGATGCATTTGTCCGTCGCGAGAAAATGCTCCAGCTTAGAGAAAAGCTATTATCGGTCGAAGAAGATCGATTGTCAGGTCTTACGGGAATGGATCTAGAGGAATTAGATCGTCGTCTTGATCAGATCATTAATGAAGAAGCTAATGAATCAAACAAGTAAGTATAGGGTGGTTGTCTCGGACAAAGCTAGCAAGATGTTGATGCAACATATACAGTTTATAGCCAAAGAGAATATTGAAGCTGCGAAGAAAACGAAAAACGAGATTATGGAGGCAATACGTTCTTTGTATGAAATGCCCCATCGATTCCCATTTCTTAACACAAGTTGTTTCTCACCTAACAAATACCATAAGCTTTTTGTACGAAAGTGGTACTTAGTACTGTATCAGGTCAAAGATCAAGCAATATATGTTGATTATATCCTTGATTGCCGTCAAGATTATGGGTGGCTTATTCGCTAGATTTCAAATACAGAAGGTATTATACTTGGGATATGAAAAAACAAGATACAGCTCCAATTGAAAAAACCATAGTGGAGATTTGTCTAGCTTCCTATCCAAATTTACACGCTATTTATTTATTTGGATCCTTTGGTACGCCATATGAAAGAGAAGATAGCGATATTGACATTGCTATTCTTTTCCATCATTCCTTTAAAACCGACACATCACGCTTCGTAAACTTGATATCAGACCTTTCTCATACACTCCATAAAACTGTTGATTTAGTCAGTTTAAGAGATGCTGGAACCATTTTGCAAAAAGAAATTGTGTACAAAGGAAAACGGATTTATTGCGATAATGGGTTCAAAGTGGATGAATACGAAGTCTTTATTATGAGAAGATACCAATTGTTTTTGGAAGAACGGAAAGAAATTGTACAAGACGGTTTAGAGAAAGGAAGATTCTATGGTCAATGAATTGATTCTTGCAAAAAAATCCCGTCTTGAACGGTGTGTAAAACAAATCTATTTCTACTTCCATCAACCATCTCCCCTTCCTTTTGAACAAAACTATTTAATTCAGGATGCAATTGCCATCAATATGCAAAGAGTTTGTGATTTGTGTATTGATATCGCCAATATCATCATTAAAGAAAAAAAAATCGGACTTCCTTCTTCTAGTAAAGATAGTTTTCAATTGTTAAAGGAAGCTTCTTTTATTGATGAAGCGACTTGTAATAATTTATGCAATATGGTTGGATTTCGGAATATCCTAGTTCACACCTACGAAAAGTTGAACATTGGTTTAGTAAAAAACCTGATTGAAGAAAAAAAACTCGATGACATCATTCAGTTTGCATCGGATATGCTAGCATTGCAATAAATATTTGCTCTTTAGTCTTCATCCAATTCTTCCAGTTCTTCTGGTGAAGTATCAAAAAAAAGTAGATTCCCATCGGGATCCCGTAGAAATGCACTTCCTGACCCGTCATCATTGAATACTGGTACACTTTCAAATGGAATATCAAGTTTCTCAAATTCTTCAACGAGTTTTGTAATATTGCCACCACGGAAGTTTAAACAATTTTCCTGAATGTGCCCTTCGTACAGTCCTAATATGTTCTCTCTGTATCGAAGGATTGCCCATTTATCTTTCAGAAAAACACTTACATCTTCGTATCCAAGTTTGTGATAAAAATCCAATGATCTGCGTAAATCCTTTACGTTTAAACAAATTTCCAAATGCCCGATGTTCATTACACTCTCCTTCATGAAACAGTTTAGGTTTTTATTGTAAAAGAAAAAGTTCTGTTGTGGAAGTCTAATGTAGTATGCTTTTCTTATGCAAGGGATCTCCATAGTGAAAAGTTTACTTTTTCTATTTTGAATTTATCGACTATAATGGGGGTATTCTATGAATTTCATGGAGGTATGATGAAACCGAGTTGTGATTCATACAGCATAATACTTTATGGCGATTCTATTTCTCGCGGTGTCATTTATGATGAAGAAAAGAAAAAGTATGTTGTTACAAAACAAAGCTTTGCATCTTCTCTTTCACAAACCTTCAATTGTGCTTTCTATAATGCATCTTCTTTTGGCAATACTTTGATTCGAGGGTTACGAAATCTCTCAAAAGATATTGAAAAAAGAAAACCCAATATAGTGGTTCTAGAGTTTGGAGGAAACGACTGTGATTTTCAATGGGATGAGGTAGCAGAAAAACCTTTTGATAAACATGTACCAAATACGAATTTGAGCACCTTTAAAGAACATTTACTAGAAGCATTGGAACAATTAAAATTATGGAATATTTTCCCGGTCTTTCTCTCTCTTCCACCATTAGTATCTACAAGATATTTAAAATGGGTAGGCAACAGTGATTCTAGAAAAATGAATCGTATTCTATCTTGGCTTGGAGATGTAGAACAGATATCTCGATGGCAATCGATGTATAATGATGCCATTATCACGATAGCACGTGAAGCAAACATTCGATGGATTGATATACGGAAAGCATTTTTGGATCAGAAAAACTTCGAAGACTATATGTGTGTTGATGGAATTCATCCCAATTCCAAAGGACATCAGTTAATCACAGATCACATATTGGGGTACATCAAAGCGGATTATTCATTTCTTCTTAAGTCTGTAAAGTAAAAAAGTCCACCAACAACATGAACTGGATCTTTTGTAACAATTTTTGGATTCATCTTTTACCTCCAAAGGTTTTTTTACCAGTGTACCCCGTAGCTATGACATATAATGTCCGTCTTGTACCAATATAGGTATCAATAAGTTGCTCTGCAGAAAGTGCTTTTCGGACATTCTACATTGTAGAAAGGTCTTTTTACACCACGCTCTTTGTAATGTTTTTACCAGCCAACCGTCAATAAATAATCATTTTATCAGCTATATAACAGTTTCGCCAGCCAGATGCCATTCTAAACGTTGGTTGCTTGTCTGTAATATTTTTACTAGTTAGAGGCCGATATATAATTATTATATTGACAAATTGCCTATTCTAACTATATTACCAGTAGAATAATAGTTTTATGAGGAGTTCGCATGGATATAAAAGTTTTGGAATCTCGCCCAGCAGGTTATGCGTATCTTCTTGATATGATGGAGCCGACAGGCATTCCCCATTGGCATACCTCGTTTGTGTCCTCATCAGGAACTCACAGATCGAAGGTTCAAGGTGGAAGAATAGAGGACATTTACCCTATAAGGTACTGGCCCGGGGAAAAGATCGGAGACCATCTTGAATTCCTGCTGAAATATGATGGGGTCAATCTGGGCTTGCTGTCTCGCATCTTCGAAAAAGCTTCTCAAGATGAACTCACCGAGTATATCAAATCCAAACCTACCGGGAAGTACACTCGAAGAATCTGGTTCTTCTATGAGTTTCTGACCGGAAAGCAACTGCCTGTTGATAACCTGACTTCTGGCAATTATGTCGATGCATTGGAGGCTAAAGATTATTACACCGTTCAGAACGGAGAAAAATCTTCACGTCACCGTATTGTAAACAATCTCCTTGGTCCCAAATCGTTTTGTCCTGTCGTGCGAAGAACCAAAAAACTTGTCAAACTGGATTCATCCGACTTGCGTAAAAGGTGTGAGGATATTGTCACTGCATATTCACCGGAACTGCTTCGCCGTGCTCTGAGTTACCTTTACAATAAGGAAACAAAGTCATCTTTTGAAATTGAGCACATTAAGCCTAACACTTCACGAACTGAAAAATTTATCGCATCGCTGGAACTTGCCGAAAAGGAAGACTTCTGTGAAAAGGAAAGGCTGATAGAACTTCAAAACCGCATCGTCGATCCGCGTTTCAAAGACAGTGACTATCGGGTGAGTCAGAATTATGTTGGCCAGACGGTTGCCTATCAAAAAGAGGTTATACATTTCATTTGTCCAAAACCTGATGACCTGAAAAGCCTCATGGAGGGATTAATCGATACCCATAAGCGTATAAAAGTTGGAAATGTATCTCCGGTCATTCATGCAGCGATCATCGCCTATGGATTTGTGTTCCTGCATCCGTTTGAGGATGGGAATGGACGAATCCATCGATTTTTGATACACAACATTCTGTCGTTGCAGGAATTTGTGCCACCTGGTTTGATGTTCCCGGTTTCGGCTGTCATGCTAAAAAATCCAGCGGACTACGATGCATCGCTGGAAGCTTTCTCTCGACCATTGTTGCAACTCATCGATTATCGGTTGGATGAAATGGGTCAAATGACCGTCGAGAACGATACCTCATGCTGGTATCGATATATGGATATGACCACTCAGTCAGAAGCCTTGTACGAGTTTGTAACCAAAACGATCGAAGAAGAGCTTTTGGAAGAACTTAGCTTTCTGGTCAATTACGACAATACCAAAAAGGCAATACAGGACATCATTGATATGCCCGACCGCCTAATCGACTTGTTCATTCAGTTGTGCCTGCAGAACAATGGCAGGCTTTCTGCAAAGAAACGAGCCACTCACTTTGACTTCCTGACCGATGAAGAACTATCTGGCATAGAGCAGGCAGTAAGGGACGGCTATAATCCTCCTGATTAGTCATCCGCTTTAATGATATCGAGTTTTTCAAATTCTTCAACGAGTTTAGTAATATTGCTACCACGGAAGTTTAAGCAACTCTCCTTCATGAAACAGTTTAGGTTTTCATTGTAAAAGAAAAAGCTCTGTTGTGGAAAATTTTCATGAAGCAGAACTAAAATACGTTTGAAAATCCCAGACCTATGTAAAAATCTCTTACATAGGGCTGGGATCTTGCTAGACTACTCCTTGATGGCAATGCAGATATCAAATTCAGAATTGTCGTCGTCAATCATGAAACGTTCATCGTAGTATTCGTAATCAAGATTTTGGAAGGGGATATCAGGCAGACTTCGAGGAACCAGTTTCATTTCTGGCATCCGTTTTTGAAAAATGTCATCATACGTTTGATGCAACGTATCCAGTTTGCCTTTATGTGTGAAAACCGCATATTTTCCTGCAGGGATGGTAACACCCTTCATTCCATCGGGAATATTGTCAAGGGAGGTTGTTTGTACACCTGCAATATAGTGGAAGATGTTAGGATTTGAATCCTCCGGTAGCATATAGCAAACTCCATAGCACGCTTTCATGGGAATCTGTTGGTTGGGAATAGTTTTCATGATCGAATTAAACTTTCCCCACATCTCTTTGATTTCATCATTCTTGTTTTCACCAACATACTCAATGCCTACAACATGAACTGGATCTTTTGTAACAATTTTTGGATTCATCTTTTACCTCCAAAGGTTTTTTTACCAGTGTACCCGGTAGCTATGACATATAATGTCCGAGGTGTTACTGGGTGGGAATATTTTTTTACATGTATGAAGCAAAACTTATTGTTGTCAAAATCTATTCAAATTCCTTGCGTTTCATCATCAGTATATTAGAATATGGATATAATATGATGAATATTGTTTAGCAGAAAAACTCATACTGGCTGTATTTTGTGAGTTTATCGGTCGAAATGAATGATCTACTCTTGGTTTTGATCTGTAGTAAAAAACAGCGAATAACAAAAAGAAAGGAAAGTTATCGTGAACAATATTGATTTTTGGAGTTTGTTTTTATCGTTCTTCTTCATTGGTTTTGGATTGGTTTTTTTGCACTATGCACGGGTATCTAATTTCAAAATCGCTTGTATTAGCATTTCGCTTGTTGGTTTAGGGAAACTCCTTCATACTCTCAATGTATTACCGGAGACGTGGTGGAGATATCTCTGCTTAGTTTTAACAGCGATTATGTTCATCTCATTATGCGTTGTTTGTTTTAAAAAAGAATAAAGATTTAGGTTGCATCCGAGGTGTTACTGGATGGAAATGATTTGCATGGCTTTGGATTCAAGGATTTTACATTCTTCTAGTGCAGTGTGAAGTTGCTGGATTGCTTCAGATGAAAGTAGAGCAGAAGGTATTGATGGAGGACTGAATGGAGCGATCTCTCTCATCTTTGCAAATAGATCTGCTACTTGTTGGTACAAATCAGCAATATTTTTCAGTGTCTTTCTTTTTGGAAAAAAATCTTGGAGTTGCCGGAAACCAGATGCAAGATGCAAACGATTGTCACCATAAACAGCAAGAAGATATCGCACGCCAAAGGAATCAAATTGACTGGTTTTTAAAGCTTTTATCCACGTATCATATCCCCTTTCTCCTTTTCTATAGCGAGGATGAGAACTACACTCTTGATTCCAGGATTTTTGTGCATACTCCAAGCTAGACTGAAGCATTGTTTCCATTGGGATGGATTGAACACTATGGAGTATTTGATAGTGTAAAATATTCACGCCAGAGGCAAATCCAAGGTTTTCAAATAAGAGAGGATCAGGGTTCTTTTGATCAATGGAAGTCACAAAATACACACCATCTTCAAGGTCAAACCCACGGATCAATCCAAATTCACAAATGGAAGTTGGCGACCAAATCACTACTGGTTTCTCTTGAAGCAATGATTCGATAATCCTTTTCTTGGCATGTTCTTGAAGATTTTTCAATGAATGAACAGGGGGGTGAAGAATTGTAGTGTTTGTTTCTGAAAAAACACCGATTCGGTCCAATGCTCTAAAATGTTCTTCATTCCACTCATATACCGTTACAGAACTTGCACAACATCTTTCTTCTACAATGAGAGGAAATCCTCTTCCTGAAAGAACCATGAACAGGGACGCATCATACTCCCAATAATGCGCTGCTCGTAAAGCTCCAAATGCAGAAGATACATATGTTTGCCAGCATGGACCCATTTCAACAGCTATCTCTTTTCTTGTTTGCATGGTAGCCCTTCTTTCTGTTGTTTCTATCATTTTACGTTGCCTTAGGCATTGGATATCTTAGAATCGTTTTATGCTTTTCCATATTGCATACCCTAGCATTATTCATGGAGCTTCCAATAGGTATGAAATCTTTCGCGCACTTTCTCTTTTAACCATTTCGGAGACTGAACTTGAAAAGATGGAAGAGTCAGTAAGTATTGAATGAACTTTTCGGAATCATAAAACTGAAATTGTACGATGTCTTGAGAAATCTGGACACATTCATACGGTGGATTGCTAGGGATTGATTCTTGAGAAATCTTGATGTTAGCAGTATAGGGTTTGAGTGCTAGAAAATGAGGATCCTCTTCATGGAGATAAATCTGGAGCTGGGCATTGTCTTTGGTAAAACCGTCACTTGTGGTTTTCATGGATTGAATTCGATCTAGACGAAAAATGCGAAGCGCATTCTTTAACTCACACCATGCAATCAAGTAAAAGTAGTTATATTTTTCTAAAAACTGGTAGAGATGAACTAATCGAATTCGTCTTTCTTGGTTTTTGTTGGTGTATTCGATTTCGATTTTAACATTTTTCTGGATCGCTTCTCGAATGTGATGGTAGCAGGGAATCGATTGTAATTGTGGAAGGGAAATAATGGGAGGGCCCTTGGATATGGCTTTTTTCTTTTCTCTTTCAATAATGAGTCGATCAAAGATTTCTGCTATGCGGTGACCCTGTGGGTGGTGGAGAGTTGAATACTTTTCTGCTAAAAAGGATAACAGGTTTTTTTCTTCGTCAGATAAATACAATGCAGGCAAAACAAACGCGCTATCTTCGTAATAGTATCCCTGATTTTCTTGTGAATAGGCAATAGGAGCTTGCAAAGAATATCGCAGATACTCTATGTCCCGTGAAGCTTGTCGATAAGAAATCTCAAAATGAGAAGATATCTCATGACAATTTGGATACCGTTGTGCTCGAATTTCTTTATCAATCCACTGTATCCGATGAAGATTGCTCATTCACTTTCACCTACAAACATGCAATAATTATACTCAAGAATGTTATTTGCTGATTCCATCAGCACGGCATTCGAATATCAATTTCTCCTCATGGCTTTAATGCAGAGACTTCCAACTTTCACTTTACAGTAAACCAGATAAGCTTTCCCATTTTACTTAAACGCTTAGCTTTTGAAGAGGAAAGTAGAATTTTTGTTTCTGAGTCATGGATTTCAGCATGATACTGGTTTGCATTAGACGGTTTGGGTAATACTAAAGCACTAATTGAACGAACCGAGTTCGTTTTAACAGATATTGCAGCAATGCTATTTGAAATCTTATTTTGGAGTTGTTTACAGATAACTTTTTCTTTTCTATTCCCGTCTCGATCTACAGATACTCCATTTTTATCTTTAAACAAAGCTGACGAAACAGAATTTCTATCTTTATTCCAATAATTCGGGAATTTCGGAACAGCACGGTATAGCAGTTCATGATCTTCAACATGGTCGTAATTCATAATGGAATCAGAATGCCATCACTTTTTTCTTTAGTTCCTCAATTGATCTTATCTCAACGTTGATTTCTTCTTGATTAGAACAAATCTGAAAACCAATGATTCTTTCTTCTTCAAAGATCTCAAACTCCAAATACTCTCCATTGTCTTTTTCATATTCCAGTTGAATACTGCCTCTAGAGGTTGGATATATATTTGGTTGCTGGTACCCCAAATTGATTATGACTTCTTTGCAAAACTTGATGAGCGCAGCTTTATCACAAAAACCGGGAGCATCATTGCCATCCCAATCATCCTTCAATTTGTGAAAAGCATCTAATAAAGCTAGATTTCCTATCATTTCAGTATTGTAAGTCATACGAGGATAAGTAGAAGAATTCTGGACATTTGATATAAAAGTACGCCATGTATTGGTACTACACGCGGTAATAGTGCTTTTATAATTCACTTTGTTCATCCTTATTCTTTTTTATCATTTCGTATTCTTCAATTTTTTTTCCTAGCCATTCATGAAAAACTTTTAGAAAGCTTGGATTAAGAATAACACTAGTTTGGACTCTTCTAATAACATAGGAAGATTCATCATCTAACGATTCTTCCATTATTGAACCATCCTTGGAAACATACAATTCAGCTTTTTCGTGCATTGAAAATTTTTCAAGATAAAACTGTATAAGAAGCTCCCCTTGAGGTGTAAAACCACCATAAGCACCATTTATATAAAGTGGTTCAGATTCGGGTTCTTTCTGATAAACAACATTGACTTTTGTAGATTGCATATTTAATCTCTCATTCCTTGCATATTTGTTAATGTTACCATTAGTATACTAGAAAAGTTTATATTGAACAGGTTACAAGATACCGTAATTGGGCTTTCCCATATCCGGATACATGCTTACTCCTTTCTTATTTAGTTTACATCCTCACGCAACTGTTTGCTTTGTTTGTTTGTACGCGATGCACGATAGGACGATTAGAAAAAGTAGAATGATTACGAAGCCATAGATTCGTGCAATAAGGGAGGGTAATATGGCAAAACCAAACAGCACAATAGAAACTAAGGGTTTTTTCAGAATAAAAACTGCAGCGATGCCTGTAATCAACGAAGCAAGTACGATCATTATGAAGGGAAAAATGCTCATATTGTAAGCTTTATACACTTCTGCATCTCCCGTAGCAATATTCTTAAGCCAGTATACATACCGTACAAGTGAAGGCTTGTCCAGTCCGTGCTGCTGTTTAAACATATCAATTTGCTCTTGCGTGATGGTGGGATTTTGTGATTTATAGTAGTCGAGTGGATCACTAGTCATGTTCACATGTGCAAAAAAACTAAGGGGCAAAACCAACATGAAAAAAAGTCCCACTATAAGTATGACGTTTTTCATCGCAATTCCTTTCTTGAAAATTCAAACCAAAAAAGTGCTCTATCAATCGCTAGTATAGCAAAAATGTTTCCCACAAAGAAAGACAATTCTCAACTTCAATGTCCGTTATTCATCATTTACAGACATGTCTCAAGCTAACCATTACCCACTGATTTTGTTGGAGTCTCTACTCTTTCGACAAGTTTGTAAGATTTATATGCTCATTCTTCTACTTTGTGAGCATATCTACTCTCATGAGTGTATAGACCATACAATTCTTTAAATAATGGACAGAAAATGAGGAATTGAAAGCACATATGCAACTATTTAAAGCACAACATGTATCATACTGACTATTTACATTTTTTAGTCAGTTGATATAATACATAGAAACAATTGCATATTGGGAGAAACATGAGTACAAAAAAATTGCCAAGTGAGCGAAAACATGAGATTGTGGAAACAGCCTGGAAACTTTTTTTTAAAAATGGTATTGCAAATACGCCTGTCAGCTCTATTGTAAAAGAAATAGGAGTAGCACAAGGTTTATTTTATTATTATTTCCCTTCCAAAAAAGATGTTATTATGTCCGGTATAGAGCTTGAATTTGAGAAAATTGAAGAGCAAATGTTTGCCACTATTGAATATCCTCCTAAATCATTTGTGCAAAAATTAATCCAGTTTATTGGTTTAGAGATAAAACTGCTGGATAAAATGAGTCCCAGAGTATTTCGAAATATGAATCTTTCCACATATATAATTCTGCTTGATTCCATTCAACAAAGTATAAGAGAACTAAATCATCGAATTGTAAAGCGTCTTATTGAAATTGGAAAGGCGGAAAACCAAATCCACATTCAATACTCTGTAGAAATTTTATTAGCACTAATTGATGGATTTTATGATTTACGGAAAAATAATCACATAGAACAGAATACTTTGCTTCGTATGATTGAGGAAAGCTTACATTTGCCTGGGGGTTCACTGAGAGTCGAAAATGAACAAATAGGTTATTGATTTGAATATAATATTTTTTTATTTCATTCATCAACCCTGTATTGATGAAATTTTTGGAGGTAATATACATGAATTCGTTACTCGAAAATGTTGAAAAATTTGGATTAACTAAAATGGCGAATTATTTACAATCTGATCCAGATAAGCACATGCCCATCGTTATAAATTGGCTAGAAAAATTTGACCTAAAACACATTCATACCAATTCTTTCCAGGCATTCCGTAATTTCCTGGAACGAAAAGATAATTGGTATGACTTAATGCACATGGTATATTCTGATATTGATCCAAGCATACGGAAAACTTTCTTTGTTAATTTTTTTGTCAACGGCGGAGTAGTAGGCGGACAACGACAGAGTGAACTTCGTGAAAAGCATAAATGTAATATTCCCTGGGCTATATTGATGGATCCCACTTCAGCCTGTAACCTTCGTTGCAAAGGGTGCTGGGCGGCTGATTACAACCATGCATTAAATTTATCCATTGAAACTATGGATAGTATCATTAAGCAAGGTAAAGAATTTGGCGTTTATACCTATATTCTCTCAGGTGGAGAGCCTTTAGTAAGAAAAAAAGATGTAATCCAATTGTGTAAAAAGCACAGTGACAGCACTTTTATGGCTTTTACCAACGCCACGCTTATTGATGAAGAATTTGCCGAAGAAATTCTTCAAGTCAAAAATTTTATTCCGATTGTGAGTATTGAAGGTTTTGAAAAAGAAACGGATATGAGACGTGGAGAAGGAACTTTCAATAAAATTGTAACGGCAATGGATATTATGCGCAAAAAGAAAATTCTTTTTGGCTTTTCAACCTGCTATCATAAATACAATACAGATGTAATAGGTAGCGAAGAATACATAGATTTTACGATTGAAAAAGGATGTAAATTCGGCTGGTTTTTTACTTATATCCCTGTCGGAATGGATGCAATTCCCGACTTAATTGCCACGCCTGAGCAACGCGAGTACATGTATCGGAAAATTCGAGAATATAGAAAAACAAAACCATTGTTCACACTTGATTTTTGGAATGACGGCGATTATTCGAATGGTTGTATAGCTGGTGGTAGAAAATACTTACACATTAATGCCAATGGAGATATTGAACCCTGTGCTTTCATACACTATGCCGATTCCAACATTAAGGATAAAACGCTACTAGAAGCTCTAAAATCGCCTTTATTCATGGAATACCACAAAGGACAGCCTTTCAATAAAAATATGTATCGTCCCTGCCCCCTATTAGATAATCCTGAAAAATTACAGGAAATGGTGCATAGAAGCAATGCAAAATCAACTGATATGGGAAACCCTGAAGATGTAGACCATTTAGTTAGCAAAACTATTAACCCGGCTCAGAAATGGGCTCAGAAAGCTGACAAACTTTGGCAGCAAAGAGAAGTGAAAAATAAAAAAAACTCGTAGTAAAAAAACTACCACTATGCAAAAATAAGGAAACGGTGTAACTTTCACTTGTTTTTTGTGATTCTATGAAAAAAAAAGACTGGACTGTCACACTTATTGAGTCAAAGTTTAGAGAATCTATAACTCAAAGTGATTCTCAAATCAAAAGATTACGGAGAGAAGAAAGTTGGTATTTATGAGAGAAGGGAGATGGTGGAGCAGGGGGGGGTCGAACCCCCGACCTCGTACTTGCGAAGCACGTGTTCTCCCAATTGAACTACTGCCCCAAACCATAAATATTTTAGCATGAAAAATACGTTTTCAAAGAAATAGAGTGAGAGAAAAAGAAAAAGGATTTGGGAATACTGTTCCATTTTTTTTATATTTTTAAATTGGAGTTTTTTTCATATCCATTAAATTACATTTACAAAACCATCAGTTTCAAAACATTCAAAAAAATTCCCTACCAAAATGAGCTATTCTGTCGAAAGTGGTTCTAGTAATTTCTTCAATTCCTTTACTTCTTCATCCGTTAAAGTCACGCCCTTACTCATTTTGTCGTGCTCAGGTGACCAATCACGGATGTCAAATTTGGGTGATCTTCCACTCCAGGATACCTTATTCAACTCTTTTGTCCATCCTTTTGCATTGGTAGACAGAACACCAATCGTTTCTTCAATCTTAAATGTAAAATCTGCCATACGATACCTCCTGTGGCTTAGTGGAGCAATTATACTGCTCCAACTACTAGTATAATTGAAAAAGCAGATTAATGAATTTCTAGCACCTAACTAAAAAATTTCTTCTTTTTACGAGTTCAATACAGTACAATGGTTGTAGTGAACGTATGCAGCCGGTTATGATTCTAGAGTAAAGGTGGATAATATGAATCAAGATCATGTAATGAAGAACACTTTTATTGAGTTTGAAGAAAAACAGTGGCTGAATCAATGGTGGGTTTGGTTAATTGTTATTGCAACTTCAGTAGGAGCATGGTACACAGCATATATTCAACTGATCGAGAAAATACCTGTCGGTACCAATCCAGCTTCTGATTTAGGTGTTGTATTGATATGGATTGGATTTGGGATATTGTTTCCTGTTTTCATGATTACTAGCAACATGCACACCATAGTGGATCAGGATGGCATTCATCTTTCCTCCGCTAATTGTATTTTTATCCGTCGTTTTATCCCATTTGAGAACATTCAACAGGTTCACATCAGAACATGCAACCCTATCTTGGAATATGGTGGTTGGGGCAATCGTGGATTGGGCAGAAAAAAAGCATATTTGATTCATGGAAATGTTGGACTGCATCTTGTTTTGAAAAATGGTGCAACGATATTCATTGGTTCTGATAATCCTGAAGAGTTCTTAAGTGCAGTCCAGTCCCATGTTACCGAAAAAACCTTTGTAAATTAAATTTTCTCAAAATATGGTACAATGGTAACAAGTTATTTGGTAAAAATGAATTCAAAACTCGATTAAAACATGGAGATGACTATGACTGCGTTTAACGATGAAGCCATTGTAGTTTTTCCTTTTGAAAATCTTCCATCGGACTCATCGAAAGAAAAAGCTATGACAGAATTGATTCGGATTAGAAAAAAGCTAACTTCTTGGAGCCCTGAACTTTCATCCACACAAGAATGCTCTACCATTCAATCACTTATTCAGTGGCACAACGAATATCTTCATGTTCACAATCCCTATTTCACAGAAAAAGGTTGTTATTTTGGCAATGAAAGCTATTTCTCTCAATTTCTTTATTTAGTCCAAAATGCCTCATTCAGAGAAACCTACTATGTGTTTCAGTTAAAAAACTACCCGTATAAAAACCATTTTTTCAAAGCTGATACACCATCTCCCCCTCAGATTTACCCGTGGTCAATTATGGAGTTTACGTCTCAAAAAGAGTTTATCGCTACACCACCTTCTCCTCTCAACGAAAGCTACAAAACTTTTGATACAGCGGACGATTTGATTCAATACATTGAAACGTTGCATAATGCATACTCCCTCAAATGAGAATCCTTGTTTGATGTAATGGAAAGGTAACGAATGTTGTTTATCGCATTGGCCGCTTATTTTCAAACATGGGTTGGACACTTTTTGCTTGATCAGTTCCCCAGTGTCATCAAAGCTATTCAAGGAAACACGTCCTTGCAAAATGGTCTATTGTTTGTTACCCTTTTCTTTTTCACAGAGAGCATTGTTATTTTTCTATCATACCTTCTTCTGCTTCGTAAACCTGCCCTCATTCGAAAAACTTTGACTCATGTCAGTTCTTCCTTCCATTTAGATGAATCTGATTCACCCAAACAAATCCATGATAGAATCGAACGTATACAAGATGTTTTTGACCAACAAATTCAATACGCCATAAAAGAAGTTTCCGATTCCATCCACATTTTTGATCGGTTCCAGTTGAAAAAATCTTCTACTTGGCTTACTATTTTGAATGTAATTGTATTCTTCATTTTACTCCTCAACGTACAGTTTTTTCTTACTTTTCATGAAATCCTTTCCATTTTCTTTGCTTCTCTTCTCTTCTGTGGCTTTTTCTTGATTGCCCATCGGTTTACAGTACGTTGGATGCTAGACCCAAAAAAAGGCTCATCGCTTAGTATCTATCACTCGATTTCAAAGCAACATTCAAATCTTCATAGTCTGATTTCCCGCCAGATTCAAGACTTTTTAAAGAAAAACTACTCCACCATTGAAACCACGTTGGGTAAGGATATTTATTTACAACCCGAGTTTTATAGGTTTCAAGATCCTAGGTGGATAGACTTCCAAAAAGGGTTTATGGTGAACGATCCCATTTTCAAAAAAGTTCGCAATAGCTATGAAAACCAAACTATAATGATACAGTCGGACCACTCTTCAGGAAAGACTACGTTTGGCTATTACGTTGGATATGAATTAGCAAGACATGGAACCTTGGTGTTGTATATGTCGTTCCGACAAAACCAGATAAAGCCCCAGGCACTATTGGATTTAGCTTCTTTGCTAGAGGGTGGAGATTCCTTTCTCATTGTTGATGATTTGCATCTAGCTCAAGATGATGAGTTTTTTCATGAAGAATATTACTCCTCCATTCAAAACCGAGTTTTATTTTTGCGCAACAAACCATTTTTGTCTACTATTCAAAACTGTCTACAACTTCAATTGCATAATAACTTATCCAACCGAATAGTAGATCGTTTTCTCATGATTCTAAAAAGGCAATCTTACGATCTTTCTCTGATTAAAAAGATTGTAGAAATGCGACTAACATTAGATCACTACCATGACCTTTCTCAGTTGTGTTTCAAACTCCACTCGCTACAGATGAATACTCCCACGAAAGAAATTCTTGCTGAAACAATTCAACACTTCCACTTAACCAACCTTATACTTCCGATTGCATATCTAGGCCAATATGAAATCCCTATTCGAAAAGACTTCTTGACTAATTTCTGCAATATACTACCGGAGGATATTGACAAGAGTACGCTTACGCCCCTGATCCAGAAAACTTCCACCAAAAATCCTCAATACCTGTATCTGTCTCATCCTTCGTTGGCAAATCATATCATTGAAGTATATCGTCATGCTTCTCTTCTTGATAAAGAATCAGAAGATCCTGTGAGCATAACAACTCAAGATACTAAAGCAACTCAAAATGATTTTCTGGTCCATTATTTACAGAAATTCCCCGAAGAAGGGATAACGGTTCTATCAAGGATACCAATAGAAGTATGCAATCAGTTAACTACACATAAGGAATTTCCTCAGCTCTTCAAAACTATCTTAATGAATACTATGTATGTCAACGAATCCCTTTCTTACAATTTTAAAAACTCAGAGCTTAAGAGTGTTTTTTCCTCTCTCTCATTACCTTCTATTAAAACTATTATTGAATCATTGCAAAAAAAGTGCCCATTTTCTTGTCTTCTATTTATCTGCGAACACTATGACAAATGCAATCAATTGCCATCTACGGTCTTCCAAAATCTCATTGAAGAAACACAAAACCTTGAAGACATCTCTGCACTTCTTCTTTTCTTGAAAGAAATCCATTACCCCCATATCGACGGAATCCCTCCTAGTTTGTTTGCTTCTAAGATTAAAAATTCATCTAGTATATCCGAAACAGGTCATTTGATGAATACTTTAAAAGAGACATTCTCTGGAGAACTTTTCAATGTAGTTATAAAACTGTTACCCGCTTCCATCTTTGTAAACCAAATAAAAAATACAGAGGACCTACCATATATCAGCAAGTTAATCAAAGATTTACAAGCGATAAATTATCCATTTATTCGCGAAATTGAACCCACAATGTTGGTGGAAAAAATCCACGACAATAACAATCTTGAAACGATTAGTTGGTTTCTTTCTTCTTTGCAAGTTACCGTCTCTCCTTCTTTCTTTTTAGACTTGATCCAATTGATTCCACCGAACCTAATTGCAGAGAAAATTGAGGCTTCTGATGACCTGCGAAGCATTGGTCTTTTACTGACATATTTAGAAGAAATCCAATACATCTATATTACTAAGCTACCGCCTATGCTTTTTGAATCCAAAATTAGGATGGGTACGAATTTACGAGATATTGGGATGTTACTGTGCACACTTAAGGAAGTCTGCACAAAGAGTAGTTTTAGATACGTTTTAAGAACACTTCCTGCGTGGGTATTTATTGAAAAAATTAAAGAACAGAGTCATTTGCATGACATTGGTATATTGCTCAGTACCCTTCATAAAATTCAATATAATGACCTAACTAAAATACCCATGAATTTGTATGTCGAAAAACTACAAGAATGCCCTTCTCTGTCTCAAATTGAAATGTTTCTCAATACCTTGCGTCCCATTCTTCAACAAACCAATTTCCAGATACTCCTATCTTCTTTCAGCATTCAAGTATTACAAGAAAAGATTAGTGGATGTGAAGATCTTCAAGAGCTTTGCTCCTTCTTAAATGCTCTTTATAAGAATAAATACCGTAATATGCATCAGATTCCAGCTGTTCTGTTTGTAGAGAAAATTCGTAAATCGGATGACATCGAAGATATCCAAAGTATCTTAAAAACACTCACTCGTATCCAATACACCCATTTGGTTGAAGTCTTAGAGCTTTTAGATCCAGAGGTTTTCCGTGAAAAAATGTTTTTTTCCAAAGATGTAGCAAAAAGCATTTCTTTACTATGTCAGTTGCGATTAATCAATTACCCTCACATTGATTCGCTTGAAAATAGCGTTAGGAGTATGTAAAGATGACAGTCAATGAAAATCATACATTTGAAACTGCAATTTTTGCAGGTGGTTGCTTTTGGTGTATGGAAGCAGTTTTTTCAACCATTAAAGGAGTCCATACTGTAGAACCAGGGTATACAGGTGGGCATAGCCAGCAACCTGCGTACGAAGATGTATGTACAAATACAACTGGGCATGCAGAAGCAATACGTATTCAGTTCGATCCATCAAAGGTTTCCTATGAAGAATTGCTTTCCGTTTTCTTTTCTGCACATAATCCAACGACTTTAAATGCACAAGGGGCAGACATTGGGTCGCAATATCGATCTGCAATTTTCTATTCTTCACAAAAACAAAAAGAATTAGCATTAAAGACAATTCGAGACCTTACAGACAATAAGATTTACAATCAACCCATTGTCACTGAAATCAATGAATTACAGGAATTCTATCCAGCAGAACTTCATCACCACCAATATTTTAAGAATAATCCTCACCAAGTTTATTGCCAGATTTCCATTCAACCAAAGGTTGAAAAAATTAAAAAAACACATGCTTCTCTGATAAAAAACTAGGGTTCCTCTTGAACCTTACAATTCGTACTGCACTTCATGGTCATACAGAGAACGGTTGTTTTCACTATCATTCCGACTCTAATTCTTTTTTGCATTTTTTTCGTGTTTTTTTTCAAATCCCTTGGTATCAGCTCCATCAATCTCAGTATCAACTCCCCCTCTTTGAAACCCTCGAACTTCATCCTAATAAGAATCCGTTTTTTTCTGAACATGTTTCTTATCTTCAATATTGGGTAGCCTATCAAAATCAAAATCCCGTTGGTCGAATAGCTGCATGGATCGATACTAAATACGATGAAATAAAACATCCCGATATGAAGAAGAAAACAGGCTGGATTGGTTTGTTTGAATCCATTGATGATTCTCAGGTTGCACATCTATTACTGAGCACAGCATTAGAAAATCTTCGAAATCAAAAAGTTTGTAACATTTTAGGACCAGGTCGTTTTAATGCTAGCTCTCAGATTGGTTTACAAATTGATGGTTTTCATCACCCACCCTTCTTTATGGAACCATTCAACCCACCTTATTATCAACAATACTTTGCATTGATTGGAGAAAAAAAGAACGATTGGTATTCTTTTGGAGTAGATGAAGGAAGCTTCTATCAATATTACCAACGAATTCTTCAGATGGAAAATCGTTTTGGATCACTAGAAAATCAGCTACAGCAAAAAGGAATACGTGTTTACTCTCCTTCCAAAAAAACACTATCATTTGAAGTAGATCGAGTCATTCGATTCTACAATCAACTATGGTCGTCACCGAACCATCCTCAGTTTTCTCCATTGTGTGCAGGAGAAAAACGATCTTTGTTAAAAACAATTACTATGTTTTGGGAACCTTCCTTGATTCATATCGCGGAAACACAAAACCACGAATTAGTTGGTCTTGGAATAACAGTACCTGATATCAATGAGGCATTGAAGGGCTTTCCTGTAAATGTTTCATCAAAACCAACCTCACTTTCTTACTTGCATCAAAACCTGCTGGGACTCGGTCGTATTTTGTGTCGAGTCCAAAAGAAGAATTTCTCTCAAGCAAGAGTGCTCATATTGGGTTCAACGGTTCCGTTTATAGCGCTAGATGCAGCTCTGTACAAAAACTTGTATTGTGCAATTCAAAAATTAAGCATCCGAAAAATCTCTGCTTCTCAAATTGCAGATTGCAATTTGAGAATGGTCAATCCTCTTCGAAAAATGGGTTCTGTTGAGAAAGTTTGGCGAGTATATCAGATGCAGTAAATGAAAGGTTTTTTTGTATACTATGCATATGCGTAAAATTCGGATTGGTATTCTTGCTGATGGCGGTGATGCTGGAGGCGGAAGAAGACATATATTAACTTTATGTGAAAGATTACCTTCGGAGAATGTCTCTGTATCGTTTTTTTCTCTAGGAGAAGGTGCCCTATCCCATTCTGTGGATTCTTTAGAAAACATCGATACTACATCCCATCCCCTTCGTTCCAAAATGGACCCTACTCTACCTTCCATCATTCGTGATTGGGCGGTATCTCAGAGAATTGACCTTTTACATACTCATGGCCTAAAGGCGAACATGTATGGTAGGTTGGCTTTACGAAAAACCTTGATTCCAATCGTGACCACATACCATAGCAATCCATTATTTGATTACTCCTCAAGAATTCTAGGAGTTCTGTTTAGCTATATTGACCAATTATCTCTCCATATTACGTCCACCTATATTGCTGTTTCCTATGAAGTGGCATTACAATTGATTCGCCGGGGTGTTTCAAGAAACAGAATCCATATCATAAAAAATGGTGTCCCCATTCAAAAGGTCTCAACGGATGACGAGCAAACAAAACAACATATTCGAGAGCAACTCCATATTCCCAGCGGAGCAAAGGTAATTGGAAGCCTTGGTAGACTGGTTCCTGTTAAAGGATATATGGAAACAATTCGTATCTTTGCCTCCCTTAAAAAAGAGTATGAAAAAACGCATACTACACCCATTTATCTATTATTAATTGGTGGTGGAGAGCAAGAACTTCAGCTCAAACTGCTAACTAAACAGCTACATATTGAAGAAAATGTTCTCTTTGTAGGTTTTCAACATAAACCAACTCCGTATATTGTTGCATCCGACGTTATGCTGTTTACTCCTCGTTCAGAAGCACTTGGTATCGCCATCTTAGAAAGTATGAATGCAGGAGTACCAGTTGTTGCAAAAAAAGTGGGTGGAATCAGGGAATTGATCATTCACGAATACAATGGATCTATCTGTCAATCTCCTGCTGGTTTGCAAAAAGCCGTACTTGATGTGTTGGAATCAGAAGAAAAACAGAATGCATTTGTGAAAAATGGTCGCAAAATGATTCATCAATACTTCTCCAACGACACTATGATCAGAAAAACGGAAGATATATATCGTTCAGTTTTGCAAGATTCAGTTTCTATATGTTCCATCCCCATTACAGGTAAATCAAAGGAACAAACACTAGATGACCTAACCACAAATGTGCATGCCACCTCGGGATGCAAGCAATTGGTGACTCTTAATATTGAGATGCTAGCAAAAGCATGCCAAGATAAAAAACTATTCCATGCAATCCAACACGCCGATGTAGTTCTACCAGATGGAATGAGCATCGTATCTTTAGCAAAAAAACAATCTTCTTGTTCTCTTCAAAGAATTCCAGGAATTGAATTTTCTACCGATCTTCTTAAAATGGCTCATCTTCAGCACAAAAGGGTGTTCTTTCTGGGGGGAAAAAAAGAGATTCTTTCAGATCTTCAAAAGCATATTCAAAAGGAATATCCAGACCTTGTCATAGCGGGTTTACACAATGGCTATTTTTCTTCTCATGAAGAAAAAAGTATTGTAGAAGAAATCCAAAGTACAAAGCCAGACATTCTCTTCGTTGCCCTTGGTATGGGAAAGCAAGAACTCTTTATATCCACATGGAAATCTGCTTTGCCATGTTCAATAGCAATTGGCGTAGGGGGTTCATTTGATGTATGGTCTGGCCACTTAAAACGTGCGCCCAAGTGGTGGATTAACCACAAGCTTGAATGGCTTTACCGCGCAATAAAAGAACCCAAAGTTCGCTTTTCTAGGATTTTGAAAACCCTCCCTTTCTATCTGCAACAAAATCATAAAATTCAACGGAGTAAAAAAATAGTACTCTCGGGATACTACGGTTTTGGAAATATTGGGGACGAAGCTATACTTCGTACGTTAATGCGCGATTTAACCCAGTTAAAAGAAAAAGGGTATTCCTTGGATATATCTGTGCTTTCAGCAAATCCATATTCTACTTCCACCCTAACAGATGCTTTTGCCATAGAACGCTTTTCTTTTTTTGCTGTAGTAAACGAAGTGTTCCGATGCAATGCACTTATCAGTGGAGGAGGCGGGTTGATCCAAGACATCACGAGTTTTAAAAGTCCATTGTACTACTTGGGAATCATTCAGATTGCTCGTTTGTTCCGAAAACCTGTTTTAATTTATGCCAATGGTATCGGACCTTTACATCATCGTATAAATCGCTTTTTATGCAAAATTGTACTCAACCAGTGCAATGCCATTACTCTTCGAGACGAAGCTTCTCAAAGATTACTTCAAACCATTGGAGTTCACCACTCTATTGTTACCATTGATCCAATCTTCTCCCTTCATCCAGAACATGCATATAATATTGACTCATACCCCCACTATGATAACTTTATTGCCATTTGCTTTGGTCCCAATCAACAAACCAATGCTAAAATTGATCAGTTGGCAGCCTTTTTAGACGAAATTGGGAACATAACGAAACTTCCTCTAGTGTTTACTCCCTTCTATCCTGACTATGACAAACGTTTTTCTATAAAGCTGCAGCAGAAAATGTCAACTCCCTCTTACTTGATTGACACTTTCAATACTCCCGAGGATATGTTGTCCCTGTTAAGACGGTGTACATTTGGAATTGGGATGCGCCTTCATTTCATGATCCTTTTGTCCCTTCTTCGAAAACCCATTCTTCCTTTCATTTACGATCCTAAGGTAGAAACATTTGCGCAGATTTTACACTTGCAACCAGTTCTCACTAAAAATGATGATACTGCTTCTATGATGCGAGCTTTTCGCTCATTTTACGATCCTGCACACTTACCATTGCCATATAAAGATGAGGTTGTCGTTCTTCAACAAATGAACAAAGCCAACTTTGATGAACTGGAAAAATTCATACAAAAAATATGAGAACGACTCCTCAGAAAATTCTCACAACGATCAAAACAGAGTTTCTCCATATTCTCTTCCCACCATCCTGTAGTATATGCAACCAGCCATCTACGAATTTTCTTTGCCATGACTGCTATCAAAAGCTACAAGAATCGCAATATCCTCATCAACAATTCATAAGTCGTTTCGGAGATCGCATTTATTGTGCATCGCGATATTCGAAGCAAGCTTCTCATCTCATCACATCTCTAAAATATCAAAAAAATTACCCTGCAGCCAAATGGATTGCCGCTTTTCTTCTTCCACTCTTAGAATCAGTCATTCCCTTTTCACATCTCCAAGATACAACCATTGTGCCTGTTCCCATTAGTATGCACAAAAAACTTTCTCGAGGCTACAATCAATGCGAGATGATTGCTCAGTCTTTATCTTCAATAACAGGAATTCCTTATGATTCAAATAGTCTACTACGGAAACCTTATATTTTCGATAAAGACCAAATAGGTCTTTCCAGGAAACATCGTGAATCTAATCCAACATGCCAGTTTATATGGTCAGGTAAGAAAATCTACCCCTCGGTTATCTTGGTAGATGACATCTGTACAACAGGCAAAACTCTCTTTGAATGCAGAAAAGCAATTCAAGAGAAAAATCCAACATGTGAAGTAACCAGCATTGTGTTTGCTCATCCGGAAGGATAAGACATGATCCAAGCAGTTTTCATTGACATAGACGGAACTTTATTAGATCGTAATCGGACCATCTCAAACGAAACCCAAAAATCCTTGCAAAGAATACTAAAGAAAAGCATTCCCCTTACCTTTATAACGGGACGTAGCTATGTAACAGCGAAGGAGCTACTGTCATTGCTTCCCAAAGACACTCCTTGTGCATTTCAAAATGGTGCATTAATTTGTACTCCTTCAACCCACAAAATCTTGCAAAGAATCGATTTCCCAAAAGAGTGGTGCCAGAAGGTTTTATCACACAGTCAATCTTTCTCAGTTTTTCCAACCATTTTTGGTGAGTTTATTCATTCTGAAAAGATTTATATTCCTTATCCATATTTAGGTCCTTTTGAATATTATTTTTCTATCAATCAATGGAGAACAGCTTCTTCTTTTGCAATGTGGGAAAAAGAACCGTATCTTTCACAAATTGCTTTGATAGGAGCAGAACAAAATATAACAGCTTTTTTAGATTTTTTTCATCAAGAATATACCAAACTTTACCCAGTCAAAAGCATGGAAAAACAGAAAACTAGTTTTATTGAATTGTTTTCTCAACCCATATCAAAAGTGGAAGCAGGAAAGTTTCTGGCAAATCATTTCCATGTACCCCTGCAGAATGTTCTCTATATCGGTGATTCCTTTAACGATATAGACCTTCTAAAATTGGTGGGGTATCCTGCAGCTGTTGGAAATGCAATCCCTCAGGTACTTGACATTGCTCAATTCAAGGGACCTGCAAACATAGATAATGGAGTTGCTTGGATTCTAAACCATACCATCCCTTAAGCTACGATGGACCATTGCTAGTTAAAAGGAATAGAACTGTTGTATGTAGGGATAATGAGATTCTATTTGAAAAAACCTATTCTCAGAATACCTTTGAAGATATCCACTGGTAGAAGAAAGAATATATCGAATAGTGGGAGTTTTCTGGAGAATAGACGAAATCTGATCTAGATAGGCATTTATATGAGATCGATTCCACCGAAACATAGAACGATTCACCCAAATTCTTCCATTTTGAAAATTCAACACGCTACCTGTGAATAAATACTGCTCTTGTAGAACAAAATTTACTACTTTTGAAACACCTGGTACAGGAAGAGGAAGTATTTGTATCTCCCCTATATGAAACGATGGCTGGTAAGATTCTTGAGAAAAAGAATCTAGTGATATTGTATTGATTTTCTTGAAAGGCTTTCCTTGTTTCAGTGCTGCAGATTGTGCAGGTAAGATATAAGCCTCAATTTGCTGAACAGCAGCAATTCCCAGCTTATGGTGGCGATCCAATTGGGTATAAATAGCGCACGATACCTTTTGTAAACAGAAATTGAACCGACTACACTCTTCTTGGACAATAGGGGCACGATAACCTGTGTTAATAGCTAAAAAGTTTTCACCAGCAGAAAAAAGATAAATATTCACATCTACGTCTTTTACTGCAAAACACTGTTTTGTAATCCAGCGGGAAGGAATCAAAGATTTGTGAGAGGTGAATAATGCTATTGGTTTTGGAATTATGGCAGGGACACAGTTTTTGTAATATATGTATCGTAATTGATGAAGCTCAATCAGTTTTTTTTCTTGAGTAGGAAGAATAATCAATACAACTGTATACAATAGAAAAAAGTAGATCACACTTAGAAAAGAATGTGTTAGCACCGCAAAAGTGCCACTCAATGCAAATAAAGCTCCCGACAAGATTGGGTGTCTGGTGATTCTGTAACACCTTTTGGTCAGAATAAATTCTTTTTGCATCAAATCTCGTTTAGAACTTATACCATGTAGCCAGTGTACAAAGCCATATGTACAAAAAAGCGCACCTATAATTTTAATTCCGACAGCAAGCCAGCCTTGAAACACAAAAAAAGGAGCAATCAGAAGGTGGAGAATTGCCAGAATCCCCCCAAGAACAATCGAATACAAGACAAAATACAGCTCTAATCTCTGCTTAACATTCTCTTTAAAACGAATTTTTCCCTCATTCATGGATTGCTACTTAGAAAGAAAAAACCAGTCTTGTTTCAATCTGTTTCTTCCTTTTCTTCTTGGGTTTTTTGTGATTCCATTTTTATTTTGACTTTTTTCTGGTAGGGCTTGCACACATGGAACTCATGCATGATCCAGCCCGTAATGATTCCTGTAATGAAAAGAATGAACATCATCAAAACTTGTGACATTTCAAACGTCCAGGTTATAAAATGGATTTCTACAACAGTCACGTTCTGCACAATAAAAAGTACAATAATCGCAGAAAGAAGGATTCCTATTATCAGCTTCACATTGGCCATTATACTCCTCCTGACATTTATATAGAAAACACGGTTAATAGTAGTAGTGTAGCAGTTTTTTCCAATAATACATCCAATATTTCAACTAGCGGGATTGATCTAAAGAAAAATCCGAGTAAATCTTGTCAACATCATAGCCTGCTTTTATAAGGAATTGCTGTTTGTGTTGAATCAAATTCTCAATGGATGGATTTTTCCGATTGTATATTTTTTCGATCAAATACTGAGATTTTAGCAAATCTTTATATGTCAAATCTTTTGTATAATCATGATTTTCGAAAACCAGTGATCCATCGCTTTTAGGTACAACGCAATACCAAAGATCATGATACCATTTGTAATTTTCAGTGGCATCCTTTCGGATCCAGCGTTTCTCTGTATCTTGAATCGCTGCTAACATTTTTTCTGCTGTTGCTAAATAGGATTCATCATGTGTAGCTAGGTACAGTTCTAGTAGATAGTTCATCTCTGACAAAATATGATTAAGCGAAGCATGAGTAACTGTATTCGGGAAATCGTTGTGGTAATAGTCATAAAAGAAAAAACCGTTTGTAGTCTGTATCTTCTGGTCCTTTTGAGAAAGTTCTACGAGATAATCACCAAATTTCTTGCCCGTGTACAATGCTTCGGGTATTTGATAATCGTTGTGTGCCTTCAACAAAAAAAAGCCTGCATCGGTGCAGTAACGAGTATCAATATAATTCTTGGGAAAATGGTATAGATTCCACAAATATACACTTGCATGTCCCGATGGCCAAATGCCATATTTACTAGCAGCTTTGGCTATAGTATAGACAGTATTGGCAAACATATCATAGAAAAAGCTTTGTTGGGGATAGTTTTGGTGAAGATTCATAAATCTTCTACCCTCCCAGCCAGCATATGTATAGTAATAGTCATATCGATCATTGGATGCTCCAACATATTGGTTTTCATTTGCAATATGAAATATGCCGTCCTTTGTTATTTTTTTTCGGAGCGTAAAATCTGCTGAACGCATATTTTCTACTGTTTCTTCGTTGGTGAAGTCTAACATAGAGCTTTTACTGGCAAAAAACCAACTCTCTGCTGTTTGATAGGATTCAAGAGAAATAGACGATGTAATCGAAACCCCTGTTTTTTGATCCCACTGCACGACGGGTTGGGAATTCATGCGCACAAGAGTGGAAATATCGCTGTGTTCTGTAGGTGCTTTTTGATAGACACTTGAAGCACCCGCTAAAATACTACCCTGCGGGAGTTGATCCTTTGTAAACTCCATATAATGCAAGCTGGGAGGCAAAATATTCATACCGTAGTGAAGGGGGTATGAAATAAACTCAGAATCAGGAACAGTGGCCTCTTCAGGTCGTTTGTCAGATGTATATTGCAGATACCACGTCTGGGCATCTTGCGAATTTGCTACAGCAGAATGAAACGTAAACTGAATGGGCTGAGGAATTGTTTGAGCACTAAAGAAGCGCAGTAATATAAACAAATCTCCATTTCGAAATGTTCGAATAATCGTATTTGCACTAACCGGTAAAGATATTTGTGGCAACCAAAGCTCCATTTGTACACTGGTTTCTTCCACCACTCCTTTTTCCCCTTTAGGCAAAATCGAATCCTTCACTATGGATACATTGGAACAGATGTAATCCTCTGGAAATTGGATAAAAAGAGAAGGGGAATGTGTAGAATTTACATCAATCATAATCTTTTGTTGGCTATCGTCTACATAAATACCTTTCGGTAGAGGTTTTGCATAGGGATAAAAGAAACCAACCACCACAAGGCACAACAAGCAGAAAATAATGATTTTAAGGATCCACAGTTTACCCATTTGTTTTCTCCTTATATGCAACCAACATAGATCTTACTTGATCTTTGTAACATTCTGGTGCATCTTTGACAACTCGTTCAACCCATTCTTTTTGCTCCTTATGAAGTGGTTTTTTCTTTTTACGAACGGTAACGGGCTTCACATTTCCAATAACAAAACGGATGTCATGAATAATATCTTGCTGCAATACTTCATTCATTTTATTGATCATTAGTTCTTTCATCTGGTTTAACTCTGTAACAAAAATAGAATTTTTGCAAGCAACTGTCAATAATCCCCTTTTGAAAGCTAGTATTCGTGTGGATCGAGCTAACATTTCTCCCACTGCATGAGGATAAGCTGCATATACAAAAGAGCTTTCCACAATTTTTTTCTGTTGGTATTTGTTCCGTGAGAAAAAATAGGTAAGAGACTGATTAATCTTTTCCATACACTCTTCCTTCTCGGATTTCAAACTGCCTTCCAGCATCGTTGATTAGTGAGGGATGTAAAGAAGTGATGAAAATCTGTGCTTTGGGCTGAATGAAGTCAAGCAACATCTGGAAATTATCTTGGTCTAGCTCTGATTGAAAATCATCCAAAAGAACAACAGGTACACTTTTTGTTTCACGTTCCAGGAAATGAAACTCACACAATTTTAGTACAAAAGATATAATTTTCTGTTCTCCCTCTGAGCCATAAATACGGATAGACTTTGTATCTCTTTTTATACTTATTCTGTCCAAATGAGCACCGACAAGAGAGCTTCCTCGCAGTACTTCCTGCTCTCGAAGAGAATATAGATTAACATCCAGTGAAGAAGGAGAATATACAAGTTGAATATCGTTCAGAACGGGGAAGCACAATTGATCACAAACCGTAGTAAAAACTTTTTGCATCTTTTCAATCGTATTTCTCCGCTCTTTCTGGATCACAGTAGAAAGATCAAGAATAGTGTGAGTGAGAATATCATACAGCTTACGATCCTGAGATTCTCGAAGACCTTTTTTAATCAAAATGTTTCTGGATTTATACGTGATGGCATATCGATTTAATATAGCTAAATAGGGGGGATTTTCTTTGGCATGAATTCGATCAATAAATTTGCGCCTATACTCTGGTCCTCCCTTAACAAGTTCGGGCGTACTCGGGGTCATTAACACAACGTAACAAGTGCCAAATAAGTCGACGATCCGTTGATTGTCCATGCCGTTGATGACAATTCGTTTTTTCCCGTTTTTTTCCCACGACACTGAAATGGTTTTGTTCATGCTTTGCGTATATACTTCTATTTCAGTTCGGAGGAATGGGGTGGAGTATTTGAGCAAATGGAAATCTTGACGTGTGCGAAAACCATTTCCCTGCAAAGCAAAATGTACTGCTTCTAAAAAATTAGTTTTCCCAGCTCCATTTTTCCCAAAGATAATATTGGTGTTTCTGGAAAACATACAATCGATTTGATCAAAACAACGAAAACTTGTTGCCTGCAGGTGGTCAACATACATTATTTCATCCGGATAGTCACCAAAACATAGAGATAATTATCCGATTCAGGCTCTTTAACAACCAGTGGATGAATAGAACCTTGAAGATTGTATTCTACAAGACTGGTTTCGACACCTTCTACGCCCTCAATCATGTACCTGGCATCAAAAAGGACTTCACAAGCTTCTCCGCTACGATCCAGATATTCCACTGGAATCTCTTCTTCACCAGAACCTATTTCAGGATCATTGGCAATCAACATAACAGAGTTTTCCTTTAATTTCATACTGATACGACTGGTATTATTTCGAACTACGAGGTAAAGTCGCTGTAAAGCATGAAGAAGTTTTTCTCGATTCACAATAAATCGGTACGATGATTCTTTTGGTATTACCTTGTTGTAATCAGGAAAGTTAGAGTCCACTAAACGAGATACAAGAATTTGTTTGTCAAAAGAAAACATGATCTCACGCTCTGCTACAACCATTTTCATAGTATCTGTATGGGCTTTTAATGCGATACGGGACAAAATTTTAAACACTTTGGGAAGAGTAAGAACGCGAATCGTATCATAGTCCTTCTCTTCAATGGTTTTGGCCACAACAAGTCGTTGTGCATCTGAGGCAATCATACGTAGTTCGTGACCGTCTGATTGTAACGGAATACAGTGCAGATTCAGATTTCCTTCCATTTTCTGAGAGACAGCTGGAGAAACTTTGTTATATAACGAAATGAGCTTACTAATCGGGACTTCATAAGCAGTACCAACTACTTCGGGTAATGATGGGAATTCATCTGGATTGATACAATGAATCGAAAAATGGCTAGTTTGCCCATAGATGGTTAGATGCAAATCTTGAAATTCTAATTTAATAATCTCTTCGTCCATACTTTTTACGATATCGGTTAGAAGCTTGGCTGGAATCGCAACCGTTGTTTCTCCATCAGCTTCACAGTCTAGATGACTTGTAAAACCTATTTCTAAATCGGAGGCTGTTATGGTAATCTGCTGATTCTTCACGGAAAAATGAAAACAGTTGAGTATAGGAACTAAAGAACTAGAAGGAATCACGGTGATCATTTCCTGCAAAATAGTACTCAGGTCATTCTTTTTACATTGTATTATCATTGTATTACCTCTTTAAGTAAAATGGAAAGAAAGTAAAATTGTACGAGTTTCAGCTTTCCACTCAATTTTTGCTCCCAATGGCTCGGTAACAAATCGCAATGGTACAAGTGTGCGACCGTTCAAAATGAATGGCGGAGCATCAATTTTTTCTTTTTTGCCATTGACTAAAATTTCTCTTTTCCCTATCCATAATACTACTTCGTTTTGTTTATACAAAACTTGAATTCTTTTTTCTTCCGAATCCCACAGAACAGACCCCCCTACAATTTCACTAATAAAGCGCAAGGGCACAAAGGTTCTTTGAGATTCCAGTATAGGGGGTGCTTCTAATGCCCAGGGCCATGGAAGATCATTCACAGTTACATTTGGATTTTGAATCTGCATTTTGATGGTATAGGATTCAGAGATGCAATTCACTTCTATCTTTTTTTCTTGTACAGTCTGATCTGTTGCAATAGCCTGGAAGAAAAGAGTGCTGATTCCAACTGGTACTCCGAGAGGAGTGGTAAAAGTTCCATCAGCTTTTAACTCAATGGGATGGCCTTGTACAGTGAGTTTGGCTTTCGGGTCTGCTTTCCCCTGTATATCAAAAACTGGATGAAAAACAGTAATACTATTCTCTTTTAAAATTTGGAGTGAAGCTGGCATAGGAACAATAGAAAGCTCGTTGGAAAAGTCACTCAATAAACCATCTTCAGATACTGCTTTTAGGGAATAATAATACATTACACCATTTTGGACGGTATCGTCAATATATTGCTCTTCAGTTCCTCTTACGGAAGCAATTCGCACCATTTCATCTTGAGACACCGTGGAGCGATACACATATATGGACCATATTGCAGGATACTTCCTCCACTTCAGCAACGCTCTGGTGTCAGAACTTGTAATTGTCTCAAGAGAAGGAGGCTGAAGAATAGAAGAATCTCCTTTTGATGTCTTCATGGATACAGGAATATGAATTGTATTCTCATTGGGTGGAAGATGGGAGCAAAGTAGTACAAGTTCAGCATGATATTCACCAGGGGGAACCTTAGAGCCATCAACCTTAACCGTAAGGATGACCGAATCGTTTGGCTTAATACTACCGGATGTCGGAACATAATCAAGCCAGGTTGGTGTTGGATCTTGAGAAGGTATACCCGTGACCATATTGGAGCTGGTGCTTTCATTGCCATATGTATCAAATGCTCGAACAATATAGCTGACTTTCTCTCCATTCTCAAGGGGACTATCTTCATAAAAACTGACAATATCCGTTTTGTCTATAAATGAAAAATCACGTTCAAATTCTTTCTTTCGATAAATATGAAAACCTGCTAAATCTGGTTTTGGCTGCTCAATTTCCCAGCTTAACACAAATTTTTGATTTCCAGGATAGCCCTTGACGCGTGCAGGAGCATAAGGGGGAAGAACATTTTCTCCAATGCGACAAAAGGCATAAAAATTCCCAGTATTGTCGGCAAAATACAAAAAACCTTGCGCCATAACAAAAGGTGAATTGAGAGGAAAAGACATTTTGTAGTTCCAAATGTCTGTACCATTATTTCGGTTAAAACAATGGATTGCACCGTCGTTTCCGCCTATATAAATGGAATTCCACGCTACGATAGGTGGGATCAGGATGGGGGAATGGATGTTTTTTTCCCACTGCTTCTTCCCAGAGAAACGTTCAAGAGCAACCACATCTCCCTGATTTGTACAGAAATACACATGTTGATCGTCTACAGCTAGAGAAGAAGGAATATAGTTTTCTTGTATGTATTCCCACTGCTTTTTTCCGTCTAACGAAAATCGAACAACATGACTTTTTTTCAGGTCTTGTTGAGTAGTACAGTAATACAAATTGTCCTGGGTAAAAACGGCGGGACCTGTAAAAATTTCTTGAGTAGAAATCGAAACAATCTCATTTCCAGATTGTCCGCGCGCAATAAAAAGTGTTGAAGAATCCAACACAGCTGCTACAACCCCTTGATCAGTTGAGATGTATTCACATAATCCTGGCTTGTACCATATCTCTCGTCCAGTGATAAGATCCAAACAGATAAGTTTAGTCTGTGTCCCTATAAACAACAGGCCCTCCCAAGCTGCAACGCCGTACATGCTTGGAACAAAGTAAGGTCGAGTCCAAATCACCTGTTTGGCAATTCGATCAAATAGGACAAGATTTGTGTTAGTAGCTACAATGAGGTAACGCGTATATAGATGAACAGAGTAAAGAGCTTCGCCCATATGAAACATTTCTTCTTTGACACCGGTCCTACAATGCAGGTGATGAATTCTCCCATCTTCGGAGGGTAAGTATAAGTTGTTACCCGATAAAACAGGGGGAAGCAAAGCTTTTGTATAGGTTGATCGCCATTTTTGTTCAAAAGGTGGTGACGTTGATTCGATAAGATTGTAACCCGTTCTGGCAAAATTGTATTGAGGAGTAACCCAGGGAGAACCTACTTCCTGTGGTGCATCTCCATGAAAGGATGGTAATATTTCAGTTGAACTGCTTTTTTCAGTAGCTTGCTTAACGACTGAAAATTGTATGGACTCAGATGATTGGTTGGTGAGTAAAATCGCTTTTGTATCGCGTTGGGTCGTTGTTATGGAAAAAGAAACAGAGGACGGTTCAATCGAAAGACTATCCTTTCCTTCGACTGCAGGAAGAGAAAGGGACGACCCTGTGATCAGGCAACATAAAAAAACAAAAGCTATGAAACGATGTAGCTTCATTTTAATGATCTTTTTTCACTCTCCAACCACTTTAGTTTTGTTTCTAGTGTGAACACAATACCAAAAAGAATCAATATCAAACCAGAGCAAATAACAACCATTCTTTGGTCATTAATAATGTGGTAGTGTGAACACAAGCCCAGCAAAATTACAATACATACAAGAAATACATACGACAGAATGGACAGCATATTTTCAATTTTTTTCATATCAGTCTTCCTCCAAATGCCATTTTTGGATCCAGGAATCAAACCATGACAATCGTCTTTTGATATTTCCATTCAACGAGTCATGCACGTAGATGATAAAACAAAGAAAAAGGAGAAGTGCTAGAAACAACAGTGAGCTAAATAGCAACATGATAAAATGGGTAGTTTGGAAACCGAAACGAGCCAATAGTTGAATTCTAAGAAAAATAACATTACCAAGAACAACCGCTGGCACAAGGGCTACCCAAAAAAACCATGTGCTATTTCTGATGAACCAACTCGCCTTTTCTTTTTTCATTTTGATCTACTTTCTTTTGCCACCAGCCAAATACAAGAATAAACACAATATATGCACCGAAAATCCAAGGAATATCAGCGCGCAACACTTCTGATTCCGAATAAGCAGCAGCTCTCCATGAAAGAATAATGAAGAGTGCATAGCCTAAAACAAGAAGAGAATTCCACAAAGGTCTTTTCGATGGTTTTCTAAAATGATTCCTTTCAATATATGGCATCAGAATGACAAACACTAAAAAGATGACATTAAACAGAATTCCCCATAAAAAGTTCATTATCTTAAGGAAATAGTAAACAAACAAGAAATACCAATCAGGTAGAATGTGCTCAGGAGGGGATGAGGGATCTGCAGGAGCTAAGGAATGAGCCGGTTCGAGAATTTGCCATGCAATCACAATAGCAAATAGCAGTATCACCCCTAAAGCAGGAAGATTCACTCTTTTTTTACGGAAGAAGTAGAAATACGACTCTGCTAACACAACAATGCCAACAGGCAAGACATAGTGAAGAGCGTAAAAACGTGTAATGGTGTTCGTGCAGATTACAACCGAACCTCGAGCAATAAACTGTAAAAAGTTCCCTAAATGTAAATTGCCCAGCAGTGGTAGTTCGTCCACAAAAGTGGGCATTGTGGTTCCAATAGTTGTGGCCCAATATGCACGTTGATCCAGGGGAAGTATGTATCCGCTGAAACCAAATACGGTTGTGATGACAACGAATAAAACAGCCCAAAACCATGTAAATTCATGTGGTTTCTTGTGATCAGCAGCAAAATAAAGGCGAAAAACACGAAGCATTGCTAGGATAATTATGGCATCTGCTAAATATCGGTGAAAACCACGTAGCCATGGTCCAATTGGAACTCCAAACAATTGCAGTTGCATGATTGATTCAACACTTCGGTAAGCCATTTCAAAAGAAGGAATATAGTAAATTGCTAATATCGAACCAAGTAATATCTGAATTAGCAAACCAAGATATAACATCCCACCAATCCAATAAGCAGGATTTCGAGGGTGCTTTGGTTGCAGCGTCTCGTCAAAAATATCCATATTGCGAAATCGATTTTTCAACCAGTAGGTTATTTTTTGCCATGTGCTCGATTGTACAGACATATCTTCCTCCTAGTACTCTTTTTCCATGGATTTCAATTCTTTCCAGGAAAAAATGGGACCATCTTGGCAAACATATTTGCCACCGCAGTTGCAATGACCGCATTTTCCAATTCCGCATTTCATGTGATTCTCTAGGGATACAAAAACAGAATCATCTGGAAATTGAATAGAGGACAATTGATCTAAAATAGATTGAAACATTACAGGTGGACCTACAACCAACACTACGGTGTTGCTTCGATCGGATGAATTCCCATGGAACAGAACTTCGCTGCAATCGCAATAAGATTGGTCTACAAGATTGCACACAAAACCCGTGTTTCCATCCCATCCTTTTTCAGGCTTATCAATGGTTATTTTGCAGGTTGTTTTTTTCTTCAGTCGCCACTGTTTCATTTCTTCTTTGTATACAATTTCATTGGAATTTCTAGCTCCATACAAAATTTCCAATTCACCATATTTGTCAGGATTTCGAAAATACTCTTCAATAACGCTTCGCAAAGGAACTAATCCAATTCCACCTGCAACGACCACAATGTTCTTTCCTTGGAAAGTATCCATTGGAAAGCCGTTTCCATAGGGACCACGAAGTCCTAGATACTCTCCTTCTTTTAGTTCATGAATTTTGTTAGTTACAACGCCCGTTTTGGCGATGCAAAAAAGAAGAGCATTAGCCTTCGGATCATAGTCTGAGATGGATATTGGTACTTCTCCAACACCAGGAAGGGAGAGTTGATAAAACTGTCCAGGAACATATTTTTTTGGAATTTTGTCTTTGGGTAATTCTACCCAAAAATGCTTTACTGTGGATGTTTGTTGACCTACTTCTCGTATAAGGGCATAAAATGGGAGATATTCATTTTGTGATGTAGTTGTCATTTTTTTACTTTTCTCCATGATCAACTGCCTCCTTGATATCTTTAATGATCGAAACCATATCGATTCGAACAGGACATGATCGAGTGCATCGTCCACACCCAGTACAAGAAAAGAGACCGAGTTGTTCTACCGAATAATGAAATTTATGCATAACTCGCTGACGCAGACGGTGTAATCGAGTTGCTCGTGGATTGTGACCCGAAGCATGCAATGTAAATGCATAATTTTGGCATGTATCCCATGTGCGATATCGGCAACCATCTTGGCAAGTGTCCAGTGAGTCAGAGGTGTCAAAACAAGTACAAGTTGGACAGTTAAAAGTGCAGCTTCCACAAGCAATGCAGGTATCGCTATACGTTTTCCAAAAACTAGACGAATACACTGACCCAATACGTCCCTTTACGGAAAGAAGATCTACTTTCTCTCGGATTTTGGATTCTGTATTGCGACGAATCATGGGGTATATTTCATCATCTTCTGCAAGAGATTCGTCTAGAAGGGATTCAACTGCTTCAAACACTTTTTTCCCTTTAGCGGTAAGGACTTCAATTAAATAAAATTGATCTGTTTTAGCCATCATTATGTCCGCACCTTTTGTGTCTACAGGGGAATCTCCAACAGAAGTACAAAAACATGTATTCATAGGGTCTTGACATGCCCACCCAATGATAACCGTCGAATCCAATTTTTCAAGGATATAGGGGTCTTCGTGGGTGGAAGAGTAAAACTCTTGCATATACGATATTGCATGTAAATCACAGGGGCGCACACCTAGGATAATTTGTGGTTCTTTTTGAATTGATTCTTTAATAGTAGCTTTTCCATCTTTTTGGATATGATACTCAAACATCTTTTCCATTTGTGGAAATATGAACTCCTTCGGGGAGCGAAGTGGATTAAATCCCTCCAATGCGACATTGGTGTTATCTTGTACTACCATGAATTCACGCTCATTGGTTTCAGTTTTTACAGGAGCAATCAGAGTAGCCTGTTTTTGCAATTCCTGTAGAAAGGGTTTGAATTGATCAATTTTTAATCTCTTTCTCATGATTCCTCCTTAAACCAAGTCTTCGCCTAGATTGTAAGAAAGAAGCTTTTGTCTTTCGTCGTTTGTCTTACCAGGTTGGTAACCAAATTCTTCTTCCATTAATCGGTTGAAATACTCATAAAAAATATGTAATGGGATATTTCTTGGACATGCTCTTTCGCATTCTCCACAGCCGGTACAGTTTGGTGCTACATGGTGAAAACGTATCATGTGATACAAAATTGTATTCTCTGTGGATGTATCGATGTCAAGAAGGTTCACGTTTTCTTTTGGTTTGTCAAATATACACTGATCAGAACAGAAACAGGCTGGACAGATGTTTCGGCAAGCATTACAGCGTATGCATCGCTGCAACTCTTGGTGAATCATGTTTCGTAGTTCTTTGGGTGACATGGTATCCTGTGGTAAAGTTCTCCAATTACTGCGGTAGTGCTTGATACGCTTTTTGTATTCTTTTTCGTTACCAACAAAGTAATAACCGTAATAAAATGGGAAATCGCAGTTCCGTGTATCAGCACATTTTCTCAGCCAATACTCTCTCTTATCAAAGCGATGTTCGTTTCCATCAATATCTTTGCAAACAATCACATAATCTTCTTCTTGATAGCTTTCAATAGCTTTTTCACATTCCTTTTCAATTTTGGTTAGGTCGATGATGCCATCGCAAGCAACTACAATTAAATTGATCATTTCTTCAGAAATTTGCTCATCTGCAAATGCTTGCATTACTGATTTTGCATCACATGGTTTGCAAACAATATGGATTTTTCCTTTAAATGTGGGAGGTAAAATCTCTTTACGATTAAAAGAATTGACATATTTCGCCAATGAAAGATCACAAAAAGAATCGTAAATGATGTCTTGAATCTCTTCTTTTTGTGTAATGAAAGCAGGAATTCGGTGTCCAGGCAAAGAAGCTTTTTTCCATGCTAGAGCCAGGTCTCCTGGTTTCCACATTTCGTTTAAGAGCTGCTTTATGTTTTTTTCAATTTGGGTTTTCATTATTTCGCCCCCTCTTCGTCTAGATCAGATAAGAGCTTCATGCACTGTTCTACTTCTTTCATAGTATGTTTCACATCCGAAGGTTTATGCCACAATGCCTGAAATCGATCTTCTTCCAGACCGAAGGCCTTTAGTGTATGCTTTGCAAGGAGAAAGCGCCTTTCAGAAAAGACAGCTCCCTCTCGATAATGACAATCTCCGGGTTCGCAGCCTAAAACAATCACCCCTTTTGCTCCTTCATGTATAAGTTTTAGAGCTAAACTAGTATTAAAGCGACCCGCACAAATTATTGGTACAACTTTGATCGAAGAGTACTTTTTGGTGAGTTCTTGGATGAGTTTTTTTCTTTTTTCTGCGAGGCATGGGAAAAGGTATACTAATTCTTTGTTAGCCATATTGCTCGAACCTCCTCTAAAGTAGATTTTGAGGGATCATTGTAGATCTGGATTGCAAGAGATCGACATGTACCTTCGCATATTCCGCATCCCTGGCATTTGGATTCATCAACGAATGCTACAACTCTGGTTCCTTTCGTGATGGGTTTTATTGCTTTTTTCGGACAAACATCGACACAATATAGACAGCCCGTACATCGAATTTGATCGACTTTCGCAAAAAGCTGCTTTCGTCGAAGAATCATTGGTAAAAAGGCAAGGAGGACGCAAATTCCTAAAAAGATGATCAACACTGACATCTGTTGCATAAAAGTGGGAATGGTTCCTTCGAATGCAACAGGCTCTTCGGGTAAAAATGGAATGGGAAACAATGCGGTCAATAAAATGAGTATCCCAGTAATGAATAAAATAAGCGAAAGAGGTGGTGTTATTTTTGGTCTGGCAATTCTTTTGAAATGAATAATGAGACCAATCAAAATCAAAATGGGCAGTAAGAGATGAAGTCCAAAATTTGCAGACAACAAATTCTGGTATTCTCGACGGCCATAATCAAAAAACTCTGCCCATTTCATGAGCATAGCTTCAAATTGCGGGGTGTATGAAGATAAAAAACCAGTAAAAATGATCACTACCACGAAAAATACTAGCACTAAACCACTGATCCACCCAAGATTTCTGGGTTTAGACACTTTGTTAGTAGTCCACATACGAATCAAGTGAAGAATAGCAAATAGAAGCATTCCCATGGCTGCAAATCGGTGAAAAGTTCGTAGATATACGCCAAATGGTAGAGTGTTCGTGATATAAACAAGAGAACCATAGGCACCTGGGATTGGTGTATTATAAGCTCCGCCTATAGCTGGAACAAAGTTCATAAACAAAAATGTTCCCGATAAAACCTGGAATACAAGGAAGATGAAGGTGATCCCTCCCAAATAGTAAAAGGGATTGTTTAGATAGGATACTGCTTTTGGTTGGATATCTCTCATTGTGCACCTTCTTCTTTGATGCTTTCTAGGTAAATATCATCTCCTTCAACATAAATCGTGTACACTGGCAATCCTCTTGGTGGAGGTCCTGCTGTTACATCGCCAGTGGATGGATTAAAAGCTCCACTGTGACAATTACACCATATTCTTTGTTCAGGGTTTTGGTCTTCATCCCATCTTACAATACATCCAAGGTGTGGACATACTGCACTATATGCATGGAAATCGCCGTCAATATGTGTTATGATCCCATAAATATCTTGGCGGACATATTGAGGACCAGCAAAGGGGAGATCAAGTTTTACGCTAAAGGAATGCCCTGTTCCGTCCGGAATATCTTTCACAGAAGCGATCTTAATGGGATCGAATTCAGCTGCAAATTCATAGCCAAAAAACTTGAAGGGTTCAGCATCTTGGTAGAAAAGTTGCAACATCGGAGAAGAAAACACAAAACCAGCTAAAACAATGCATACAATAGTCGCAAAAAGTACTTTACCGCTTTTTGTCATATAAACCTCCATTAAAAAGGTCGCCTTATAAAAAAGATATATGAGTATTACTAATTATATGGATTTTTTCCGAGAAATAATGACGAATTGGTAAAGAATTTCCGAATTTTCGATTTTGTCATGGTTCCATTGGGGCAAAAGTAACACGTCCTACTCTAATTCTGCCCGTTGCGACCTTTACAATGACAACACTACTTCGAAAATCCGGATAGGATGTGAGAATAATGTGACCTCCACACGAAGGAGTTCCCGTATGTTTAAAGGTTAACTTACGTGGAAGCAACGGAGACCCACTATAACCAAATTCTACAGATCCAGAGCAGATATTTCCCCATTCATCAACGTAAGAAGGAGTGTAAACTCCAAAGTAATATGGGTAGCCGATATTTTTCGGAAAAACTCTCTGTACAAATTTTCCTGGTATATTTAGACCATTTTCTTCAGTTTCAAATACATATGTGTTTTTTGTTGGATAAAACATGATGCGTAAGTCCTGGTGGGTAGCTATTGATTTCATTCGAAGCAACTGAAGATCTTCTACGAGGGTACAAATGGAAGAATCTAATTGTCTTTGCTGTAATACTTCATTTGAAAGTGAAACAAAAGAACCGCTTAAAATTATGATCATTGCCATCCAAAAAAAGATTTCAAAAAGGATGTGTGCACGAAACCGACGATTTTTTTGGATTTTCATTGAAAAAACAGACCAATCACAAAACCGAGGGAAAGAAAAGGAATAAAGGGAATCTTGTAGGAACAAAGATTCTTTCGTTTTTTTTCAGGAATCAAGATGATAAGAAAGAGAAACAAGAAACAACCTGAAAAAAAAGCTAAAAAATACGATAACCATATGATGGATATTGGAAACAAACATGAAATGAGTGTGAAATAAAAAATATCACCCTCTCCTAGACTTTTTTTTCTTGTGATCAAATAGGGGATGTATAATAGCAGGAATCCAACTCCTGCTCTAGATATAAGGTTCACTATGTTAGTAAACCAGGGTGTACCAGATAAACTGTGAAAGTAGCGAAAAGAAAAAAAACCATCTAAAAGACTTTTCACAAACTCTTCAAAAAAACTAGCACCCGTATGCATGATTAAGAAGTTCTTCAGATCCAAAGGTACTACTAAATGCTGGTCTAGATGTATCTGTAAAGGTGGCACAAGAAGCGAAAGAATAACAAATCCTGTTAATCCCCAAAACCATTTCTCTGAAATACTCTTGAATCGTATATCTTCAACTGAGAAAAGTAGAAGAATTGCTAACAATAAAATCTTACCCATTGTAGTAAATCTTCACAATTTCTTTGTTAAGAATATTTCCGTCGGTCTCTTCTTCTGTTGAAATAGTATACTTCATGGTTAAAAAGTAGGAAGAGATGTATTGATGAGATAAAACATAGCATTTTCGGTAGGCATTCACATATAAAGGAACTCGCAATAGAGGATGTGTAAGAATTCCTTTTTCTTCCGATTTTAAGAGGAAAATAGACATTTGCACAATACACTTTGTAGACGTCTCATCTATAAAAGAGAAAACGATTGCCATATCTTCGGGGTAAATAGGATTACTTCTTACATAAATCTTTGGTTCCTGCGATATCCTGTTTTTCAATATTTCGCGACCCTGGTTTGCATACAGATCCAATAAAACTTTTTCACCAATCTCTTTTCCCTGATCCAATTTCACTTGATTTACAGTAGCATGGAGCATATGCTGATTTCGAATGGTTTGATGCATAAAGTAAATGGCTACAACTAAAAGCAATGTAATGATAAAAAATGAAATTGGGAGAATAAAAGCATTTTTTAAGTTTTTCTGATTCGTAGATAATGAATTCATTGTCATCAAGAAGGTAGTTGAAAGCATAATAGCTTGTTGTACTTTCTTCCAAGAATATCTTCAATACAAATCTGGATTTGCCCATATTGACCATCATAACACCTGGTCACTTTGAATCTCTTCACAACCTTTTGTGTCAGATTCTGAAATGTACTGTAATTGATATCTCTACCAACTTCATTTCCCTTTGAATAGTAACGTACAAGCCTTTGATCTGTGGTTTTAAAGAACAAAGCCTGTTCTGTGATTCCCTCTTTGGGTCTGATTGCATCTGGCTCATAATAAAACTGCATCCAATGGGTTTCGATATCTTCGAGTAAGAATAAAACGTCTAGACGGACAGAGTTTTCTTTTGTTTGTTGGTAGTAGAGATGAGAAGAATGTTGAATCCATACTCCAATAGGAAAAAGAATCATACTGCATATCGCAACACTTACTAATGTTTCAATAGTACTGAAACAAGTTAACTGCTTTGATAATAACTTCATGTGGCAGTTTTCTTGATAAACGTAGAAATGGCGGAATGTTGTGTGTTTGTAGTATCAAAAACGATTACATGATAAAGGGTGTACTCAGTTTGATAGTATTCTGCAGTAGATTTCGATATGATAAGACTGTAGGGCAATTGGGTGATATCGGTGGGTAAAGAAATTTTCAAGAAAGAATTTGCACTCATCAATGGTATGGGTATTGTACTCATTGCATCCTGCGTTAAGAATCGATAATGAAGGGGTGTAGGATTGAAAGTTTCGTCCTGAATCCAACTGGTATTGGAATTTTGAAGCAACGTCGTGATACAGTGAGATGTTTCAGTTAGTTTTTGTTGAATATGAATAGTTGTTTTTTGGGAAACAGAATATAGCATCCATTTTTGAAATCCAGTTACAAAAATCAGAATACAGAATACGGAAACCAGGGTTTCAAAATAAGTAAACCCTGGTTTCCTAGAAATGAAAAGGAGGTTCATTTTCTCAATATGCTACGGTAAAAAGATTGCTATGAAATTGCAACGGATACAGAACAGTTGGAATCATAGATATCGTCGAATTCTTCTGTTGTAGTAATCGTAACAGCATCATCTGATAATGCTGCTGTCTGCTCTGTAATTTCTGATTCTTTGTTGGGGCCGATCGACCACAAGATATAGTCTTGGTCACCGGTAAATAGAAGGTACTTATAAGTATTCTCTGAGCTGGCTTGATTAAAAATATCAGCAGGGATTGTAACACCAAGATAGTTTATTCCACCGGGTAATCCTGCTACGGTATAATTATCAGATGTGTTTACGGCATCTAGAGATGTGTCAGTTCCTAACAGATCTTCCAATGAAGCAGGATAACGACCCCAATCTGTATAAAAACATTTAATCGCTGTCGAAATAGTTGATAAATCCATCTTTGCTCTAGCGGATTTGCTTCTGTTCAAATACCCTGCAATTTGAGGTACTGCAACACCAGCAATAATAACAATGATCCCAATGGTGATTAACAACTCTACTAATGTAAACGCTTCTTTTCGATCATGATTCTTTTTCATGATTCCTCCTGATTTGAATAGATTCCAATAGAATAAATGGATGTGATGAGGAGGTAATAAAAGAAGAGTTTGAAAAAAAATTGAATAACCAAGAAAGAGGCTTGAGATTGCAAGAATTGGAAAGAAGAGATTGTATGGTCTACACTGCACCAATAAAAAAAGGCTGGCGGCTTCCTACTCTCCCAGTCAGTTTCCCAACAAGTACCATCGGCCTCGATGAGCTTAACTTCCGTGTTCGGAATGGGAACGGGTGTACCCTCATCAGCATCGCCACCAGCCAAAATTTCGTAAAATTTTAGAAGGTTTTTTACCATCCAATGTAGTTGATCAAATGTCTAAGCAAAGAAGTTTCCGAGAGTAGTGCGATTCGTAAAAGATCCTCGAGCGATTAGTAATGGTCACCTTCACAAGCCTCTCAGCTCTTACAGCTCCATCCTATCAAACTGGTAGTCTTCCAGTGCTCTTACTCTTGTTACAGATGGGATATCTTATCTTGCGGGAAGCTTCGTGCTTAGATGCTTTCAGCACTTATCTTTTGAGACACAGCTACCCAGCGCGTACCACTGGCGTGATAACTGGTACACTGGAGGTCTCCGCACCCCGATCTTTTCATACTAGGGGTGAACCCACTCAAATATCCAACGCTTGCAGCGGATAAGGACCGAACTGTCTCACGACGTTCTGAACCCAGCTCACGTGCCGCTTTAATAGACGAACAGTCTAACCCTTGGAACCGGCTTCAGCTCCAGGATGCGACGAGCCGACATCGAGGTGCCAAGCCCTCCCGTCGATATGGACTCTTGGGAAGGATAAGCCTGTTATCCCCGAGGTAGCTTTTATCCGTTAAGCGATAACCCTTCCATTCGGAGTTACCGGGTCACTAAGACCAACTTTCGTTTCTGTTCGACATGTCTGTCTATGCAGTTAAGCTCCCTTATGCCTTTATACTCTACGCGTGATTTCCAAACACGCTGAGGGAACCTTTGTACGCCTCCGTTACCTTTTGGGAGGCGACCGCCCCAGTCAAACTACCCGCCTGACACTGTCCGATACCCTGCTTCAAGGGATTATCGTTAGAACATTCATATTTTAAGGGTGGTATCCCAAGGATGACTCCTCTGAACCTGACGATCCAGGATCCACGTCTCCCACCTATCCTGTACATAAAGTACAAATGCCCAATGCCAAGTTGTAGTAAAGCTCTACGGGGTCTTTCCGTCCTGCTGCAAGTAACCGGCATCTTTACCGGTACTGCTACTTCACCGAATCTCTCGCCGAGACAGCGCTCAGATGGTTACGCTTTTCATGCGCGTCGGAACTTACCCGACAAGGTATTTCGCTACCTTAGGACCGTTATAGTTACGGCCGCCGTTCACTGGGGCTTAGATTCAGAGCTTCGGACCGAAGTCCTAACCCCTCCTCGTAACCTTCCAGCACTGGGCAAGCGTCGGCTCCTATACAGCGTCTTACGACTTAGCAGAAACCTGTGTTTTTGGTAAACAGTCCCCTGAGCCTATTTCTTGTAACCTACTACACTCTTGCGAGTGGTGAGGCACCCCTTTTCCCGAAGTTACGGGGCCTTTTTGCCGAGTTCCTTAGCGAGAGTTCTTTCGTACACCTTAGGAGTCTTTCTCCCTGTCTACCTGTGTTGGTTTGCGGTACGGGCGCGATTGCCCTGACTAGAAGGTTTTCTCGGAAGCATGAAATCAAGAACTTCCCCTTGCGGGTCCCCGTCACGCCTCAGAAACGTGAAGTGTGGATTTGCCTGCACTTCTTCCTTGACGCTTGGACCAGGTAATCCGTCACCTGGCTTCTCTATCCTTCTCCGTCACTCCATTGTTCATAACGGTCATCGCGGTACAGGAATATTAACCTGTTGGCCATCATCTACGCCTTTCGGCCTCGACTTAGGACCGACTAACCCTGGGAGGACAAGCCTTCCCCAGGAAACCTTAGACTTCCGGTGGCAGAGATTCTCACTCTGCTTTTCGCTACTCAAGCCGGGATTCTCACTTCCTGCCTCTCCAGTACTCCTTACGGTATACCTTCACTGATGCAGGAACGCTCTCCTACCACAGATCCTTACGGACCTATCCGCTGCTTCGGTTTTCGACTTAGTCCCGAACATTTACGGCGCGCAATCACTAGACCAGTGAGCTATTACGCACTCTTTAAATGGTGGCTGCTTCTGAGCCAACATCCTGGCTGTCTTCGTAATCTACACTTCCTTGGTTTACACTGAGTCGAAATTGGGGACCTTAGCAGGCGGTCTGGGCTGTTTCCCTTTTGACAACGGATCTTATTACTCGCTGTCTCACTTTCGGACTGTAGTCTGCTGGCATTCGGAGTTTGATAAGGGTTGGTAACCGGGTGGGGCTCCTAGCCTTTTCAGTGCTCTACCTCCAGCAGGGATCGTCCGAAGCTGCACCTAAATGCATTTCGGAGAGAACCAGCTATTTCTGGGTTCGATTGGAATTTCTCCGCTACCCACAGCTCATCCCATCAGTTTTCACCCTGAACGGGTTCGGACCTTCACGGAGGCTTAATTCCGCTTCATCCTGGCCATGGGTAGATCACCCAGTTTCGGGTCTGTATGTTGAAACTAACGCCCTGTTCAGACTTGCTTTCGCTGCGGCTTCGAGGGTCTCCTCTTAACCTGGCTTCTAACATACAACTCCCCGGCTCATTCTTCAATAGGCACGTCATGACACGAGCTTACGCTATCGTGCTCTGACTGGTTGTAGGCGACATGGTTTCAGATTCTATTTCACTCCCCTTCCGGGGTTCTTTTCACCTTTCCCTCACGGTACTAAGTTCACTATCGGTCCATGGAGTATTTAGCCTTAGGGGATGGTTCCCCTACCTTCCCACAGAGTTGCATGTTCCGTGGTACTCAGGAACAATCCTCGAGGATGCTGGTCTTTCATGTACGGGGCTGTCACCCTATATTGCCGCGCTTTCCATCGCGTTCCATTAGAGGCATCGCATTCGAGTGGAGGAGACAATTCCTCCGTGATCGTCCTATAACCCCAGCGACGCAACACATTGTCGTTTACACGTCGTTGGTTTGGGCTGTTTCCGTTTCGCTCGCCACTACTCAGGAAATCGTGGTTACTTTCTGTTCCTGCAGTTACTAAGATGTTTCAGTTCACTGCGTTCCCCCCGATATCCTATGGATTCAGATATCGGTGACACGGCTGGCCCGTGCCGGGTTTCCCCATTCGGAAACCGCCGGATCTATAGATGTTTGCTCCTACCCGGCGACTATCGCAGGCGTACTGCGTCCTTCATCGGCTCCAATGACCAAGGCATTCCCCATGCGCCCTTATTCTCTTTTGCTCTCGCACATACTCGTGCGTGAAACTTCGTTGCTTAGAGATTCGATCAATCATACATTGGTTGGTTTTCAAGGTGCAGCTCACACACGGGTGTGGCAGTGCTGCTGTACTGAAGGAGGAATGGACATGGCCTACGGGCCTGGGAAGTGGAAAAGGCGGGAAAAAAGCTCCTTAGAAAGGAGGTGATCCAGGCGCACGTTCTCGTACACCTGCCTTGTTACGACTTCACCCTCCTTACCGAGCACACCTTCGGCAGTCCCCTCCTAAAAGGTTGGGGTATCCGACTTCGGGTGCACACGACTCGGGTGGTGTGACGGGCGGTGTGTACAATCCCCGGGAACGTATTCAACGCAGTATAGCTGACCTGCGTTTACTAGCAACTCCATCTTCACGAGGACGAGTTGCAGTCCTCGATTCGTACTGAGGTAGACTTTACGGGATTGGCTCCACATTGCTGTATTGCAACCCATTGTATCTACCATTGTCGCATGTGTGTAGCCCTGGACATAAGGGGCATGATGATTTGACGTCGTCCACTCCTTCCTCCAGCTCATCGCCAGCGGTATCACTATAGTAGCTCGGACAAAGTCCGGTGGCAAATAGTGAAGTGGGTTGCGCTCGTTTAAGGACTTAACCTTACACCTCACGGCACGAGCTGACGACAACCATGCACCACCTGTGATAGTGTGTTTCTACAAGAGAAACAAGGGTCTGATTTCGCAGACCGGTCACTGCCATGTCAAGCCCAGGTAAGGTTCTTCGTGTAGCCTCGAATTAAACCACATGCCTCGCTGCTTGTGCGGGCCCCCGTCAATTTCTTTGAGTTTCAACCTTGCGGCCGTACTTTCCAGGTGGGATATTTAACGCGTTAGCTACGGCACCGAAAGGAGAGTCCTTCCGACACCTAATATCCATCGTTTACTGCTAGGACTACCAGGGTATCTAATCCTGTTTGCTCCCCTAGCCTTCGTGTATGAGCGTCAGAATCATGCCAGAAAACTGCCTTCGCCATTGGTATTCCTCCCGATCTCTACGCATTTCACCGCTACACCGGGAATTCTGTTTTCCTCTCATGACCTCGATTTTCACAGTATGAACTGCCGTTCCGGAGTTGAGCTCCGGGATTTCACAATTCACTTATGAAAACGCCTGCACACCCTTTACACCCAGTGATTCCGGACAACGCTTGCCCTCTACGTATTACCGCAGCTGCTGGCACGTAGTTAGCTAGGGCTTATTCATGGGGTACTTGCAAACACAACCGCATTTCCTCGGTCATGCCTTACTCCCCCATAAAAGGACTTTACAATCCAAAGACCTTCATCGTCCACGCAGCGTCGCTGGGTCAGGCTTTCGCCCATTGCCCAAAATTCCCCACTGCTGCCTCCCGTAGGAGTCTGGACCGTGTCTCAGTTCCAGTGTGGCTGATCATCCTCTCAGACCAGCTACCCGTCATCGCCTTGGTGGGCCATTACCCCGCCAACAAGCTGATGGGAGATAGGCTCGTCACAAAGCGACGCAAACGCGTCTTTCTTCCGTAGATATTATCGGGTATTGCCCCCATTTTCATGGGAATATCCCCGTCTTCGTGGTAGATGACCTATCCATTACTCACCCGTTTGCCACTAAACGCAGAGAATTGCAAGCAATCCTCTTTGTTCCGTTCGACTTGCATGTGTAAGGCACGCTGCCAGCGTTAGTCCTGAGCCAGAATCAAACTCTTCGAGCAAAACATGTTGCTTCTTTTGCAAGAAGGAACAGTACTTGTTCAATTGATATTTGTAATCCACGCCGAGATTCACAAGGAATCTGGTGGATGGATTGTTCAAACTTGGGTTCCGCTTTTCACATTTCTTAAGGGTTATCGTAGGTTCTTACAATTCTGCGTTTGCAGAACTGTGAGATCCATTCCTCATTCTTCAGTTTTCAAGGTTCAGACAGCAAGGATTAATTATGGGAAAATGGAACGGGTTGTCAAGAATGAAATGAAAAAAAATGGAAAAAAAAATGAAGGGGGGTGGAAAAGCTTGAATTAGTGAGATTTTGTTGGAGAGAGTTTTTTTTCTCTCTCCAACAAAAATTTTATATCAGGAAACTAACCCATTGAGCAAACATAACGATTGGATAAGAGAACAACGTCATGGCTCCTAAGTAGAACAGAACAAAAACAAAAGCAGAAACACGGGGGAGAGCTCTCTCCGCTGGGATATCCGAAGGATACGGGAACTTCTTTTTTGAAAACGTGTACCCTAGATAAAACACAATTCCCTCTAAGCACGAAAAGAAAAGTCCAAAAAACAAAAGAGACAGTGTGTTTAAGAAACTCTTCCCCGCAGAATGTTGCATATAAGCAGCAACAAACAAAAGCACGTAGGCACTCACAAAAAAAAGAATGGACAGAAAAATGCAAATCTTGTAGATGTAATCTCTAGCATCTTCAATATATCCAGGAATGGGACGATGCATAACGTTCCATCGATTTAATACAATAGGCAGAAATACCCCTAGTAGGAAAAATCCTACCAAGACAATTACAATGATGAGAAAGATGGTAGAGAGATTCATCCGCTTCTCTCAGCTCTAGTATCGAACAAGTCCGTGTTCAACTAAAAACTCATTCATTTTTTGCGTGGAGTAAATAGTAGAATCCTTTTGTATAAACAATAGAGCATCCTTCACTGAAGACATTCTTGCCATGCCGTCCTCAAAATTATATTGATGGGTGCATAGTACGGGAGTGTTTTGTGAAGAACAGTCATCAGAACCCACCGTTAGTGTATTTTGATATCCTAGGATTTTTTCACTAATTTCTTCTGCGATTTCTTCTAAGCAATGAAATCTTATAGGGCCCTTAAGAACAACAGATAGCTGTTGTAATATGATCCAATTGTCATAGGGTATTCCCTTTGGTAAAACGGATGGGAACGATTGTATAATGCGGTCGGTGCTGATATACGTTCCGCAGATCTCCATAGGGGCACAGCTAGGCAACACAACATCAGCGCGTAAGGCAGTTTCAGTGAGATGTGTATCCATAACTATAAGTAGTTTTGGTTTCGACATTACGGTAGTTTTCATCGGATTTTCGCCTAATACAACCAAAGCATGGATCATGTCATCCTGCAGTTTTTGCAAAATGGTTTGGTAGTCCTCATTTATTCCTAGAATAGGCAAAGACTGGCTATTGTTTTGTGGCTTTAATTGAATGATACCATCTCGTGGTTTACCAATATGACCAGAAATCAATGCTAAATAAGCAGTCCATTGTATTCCTTCACGGCTCAGTTGATTTTGATCAAATACAATCATTGCTTTTTTCGCTTTTACATAAATTTGGGCAATCTCTATTGCTTCTTTGCCTGGTTCAATTGATTTTAATTCAGGCAAAACATCATCCCAGCCTTGCACATTTTTTGGTTCGCATCCCATATTAACCATTGCTGCAGCAATTTCTTTAAGAAAAGTGATTGAGTTTGTAGGATTTACCTTCATCATGGCGTATTCATCCATTTTTGTGGCGCAAGGATTTATCGTGATTAAAGTAGCACCCTTTTCTACGGCATTTTTGATTTTCAGTGCTGCTATGGTGTGGTCGCGATATGTGTAGGAACCAATAAGCAATATACAATTGGTATTGGGAACCTCATTCAGTGTATTAAGAGATCCATCAAAACCAAAAACCGAATCAAGAGAACTTTTGTTCGTGTTGAAATTGGTAATCCATGGGGTTCCAAGAACAGTTTGACCCAGTTTCTGAGCGACATACATATCCTCCAGTGACCACTGGTCGGATATTGACATTGCAATTCGATCAGAACCATAACGGAATCGTATGCTCTCTAACTTCTTTGCTGCATAGAAAATAGCTTCATCCCAAGATACTTCTTTTAACTCATCCTGAAATCGTACCAAAGGAGCTGTAAGCCTCATTTCATCACGGTGAATATTGTATCCAAAACGGCCCCTCACACAAAGCAATCCATTGTCAACAGAACTTTCCGTATCGGGTAAAACCCGCAGAGCCATATTGCCTCTAGTTTCTACAATAGTGTTACAACCAATACTACAATGTGAACAGATTTGTTCTGTCTTTGTGGTCTTCATTGGACAGGGTTTTGTAATCAACAACTTTTCCTGCAATGCGCCCGTAGGGCATACTGAAATACACTGTCCACAGGAAATACAATCTGTATCTTCCAGGGGACGACTCATATCGGGTTGGACTGTTGTATCAAATCCTCTATCTACTAAACCTAAGGCTGTAATGCCCATCACGTCATTGCAAATACGGACACATAGGCTGCACAAAATGCATTTGTCGGGATTTCGAGAGATAAAGGGATGTGTGTCCAATAAATCCCTATGATGCTTTTCACCCATGAAATCATCGGGATTCACTTGATAGTCTTTAGAATATTGAATGAGTTGGCACTCAAAATAATCGGGGCAACCGCATTCCAGACATCTTTTTGCATCTTTGATTGCCTCTTCAGTTGTATATCCTTTTACGATTTCAAGAAAATTATCTTCCCGGTCTTCAGGACGAAGCAAATCCATTGGAGGCCGATATTCTTTGGGTCGATGAGAAAATTCATCTTCATGTACATCATCACGGGTAACAAGATAGGGTTTTGTATAGGCAACATCTACTCCTAGTAAATATCCGTGAATTACTTGGGAAGCAATTTTCCCATCAGCTATTGCTTGGATCGCGATTTTTTGATTGTCATTGATAGCATCTCCACCTGCAAATATTCCTGGGATGTTGGTGGAAAAAGTGTTTTCATCTGAAGCAATGGTACTTCTTTTTGTAAGTTCAATCCCATCCAATCCCTCAATATTCACATATTGACCGATCGCAACTATTAAAGAATCAATCTCTAGCGTTTCTTCTTCTCCTTCAATAGGGACAGGTCTACGTCGGCCACTGCTATCTGGCTTTCCTAATTCCATTTTTTGAAGTCGGATGGATTCCACATTTCCACTTGATCCCGCTACTTCTAATGGACTGACAAGAAATCGGAATTGGATGCCTTCTTCTTCGCATTCTACAATTTCAATCTCTTCTGCTGGCATTTCTGCACGAGTTCTACGGTACAATACATAAACTTCTTCAGCTCCCAAACGCTTCGCGGTTCTACAAGCATCCATGGCAGTATTACCGCCTCCTATTACTGCAACGCGTTTACCAATAGGAACAGGTTTGTTTTGAATTACATTCGCCAGGAAATGAATTCCCCCATATACACGATTGAGATTTTCGCCGGGAATACCCAGATCAATACTATTCCAACATCCAATGGAAAGATATATGGCATCGTATTCTTCTTGAAGGCTTTGCAAAGAGAAATCTCTTCCGAGCTTTTTATTATTCTGTAAACAAGCTCCCATTTTCTTGATAATGGCAACTTCTTGATCGACAATCATTTTAGGAAGTCGGTATTCAGGAATTCCATACTTTAACATACCGCCCATCTCAGGCATCATATCATAAATCGTTACTTGGTGTCCTTTCAATAAGAGAAAATATGCAGCGGATAATCCACCTGGTCCTCCTCCAACTATTGCAACTTTTTTAAATGTTTCTGGTTGCATTGGGGGTATGTATGGATCATCCAAATCTATGTCTGCAACAAATCGTTTCAACCATGCGATGGATATCGGTTCATCTTTTAATTGTCGCCGGCATTCTTCTTCACATGGATGAGGACAAACACGTCCTATTGAAGCAGGGAGAGGTAATTGTTCTTTAATCAGCTTTAAGGCTTCTTTAAATTCACCATTTGCAATAAGTCCTACATATCCTTGGCAATCGGTTTGAGCAGGACAAGCAAGAACACAAGGTGGTCTGCAATCTCCTGTATGATCAGTTAACAACAGTTCAAGTGTTGTCTTGCGAGAGGAACGAATGCGAGAAGTATTTGTGTAGATAACCATATTATCAGCAATTTCTGTTGCACATGCGCGAAATAATTTTGGACTACCTTCGATCTCTACCACACAAAGACCACAACCTCCATAGGGTTGAATTCTGCTATCGTAACAAAGCGTTGGAATATTGATTCCATTCTGCCTTGCAACCTCAAGAATAGTTTGTCCCTTTTGCCCTTCAACTTCTATGCCGTCTATGTTTAATTTAATAATTGACATGTTCTCACCTTTCTATTTACAGAGCTTCAATTGCATTAAAGGTACAGACAGTTTTGCAAGTACCACATTTAATACAAAGTTCTTGATGAATAGAGTGCACTTTTTTAGGTTCACCACTGATTGCATCGGATGGACATTTTTTTGCACACGCTCCACATCCAACACATAGATCTTCTTTGATGGTGTAGGTTAACAATTTCTTACAATTATGTGCAGGACACCGATGTTCATAAATATGAGCTTCGTATTCGTCACGGAAATACTGTAGGGTTGTCAACACAGGGTTAGGGGCTGTTCCACCTAAAGCACATAGAGAACCATCTTTCACTTTTTGACAAAGATCTTCTAGTAATTCAATATCACCATCTTTACCTTCTCCATTGGTGATTCTTTCTAAAATCTCAAGCATTCGTTTGGTGCCTACTCGGCACTGAACGCATTTTCCACAAGATTCTTTGCAGGTAAAATCTAAAAAGAATCTAGCCATATCTACCATACAAGTAGTTTCATCCATGACAATCATTCCACCAGAACCCATAATGGCTCCAGTAGCAGTAATTGATTCATAATCAATAGGAGTGTCTAGAAGAGAGGCAGGAATACACCCTCCCGAAGGACCTCCCATCTGGACTGCTTTGAATGCTTTATTGTCTTGAATGCCACCACCAATATCATAAATTACTTCACGCAATGTGAGTCCCATGGGGATTTCAATTAATCCACCTCGCTGTATTTTTCCAGCAAGAGCAAACACTTTGGTTCCTTTGCTTTTTTCAGTACCCAAAGCTGCAAAGGCACTTCCACCGGAAAGTAAAATCCAAGGAATATTTGCAAATGTTTCTACATTATTGATATTTGTTGGCTTTCCCCAGTAGCCTTTTTGAGCAGGAAATGGTGGTTTCAATCTGGGCATACCTCGTTGCCCTTCTAATGAGGCTATGAGTGCAGTTTCTTCTCCACACACAAAAGCACCCGCACCGGCTTTAATCCATATATCAAAATCAAAGCCAGTCCCAAAAATATTTTTTCCAAGTATTCCCTTTTCTCTAGCTTGTTTTAATGCAATTTCTAATCGTTTAATCGCAAGGGGATATTCAGCTCGAACATAAATGATGCCTTCATTTGCTCCAATAGCATAACCACCTATCATCATGCCTTCAATAACGCTGTGGGGATCGCCTTCTAATATACTTCTGTCCATGAATGCTCCGGGATCACCCTCATCTCCATTACAAACGATGTATTTTGGTGTTGCTTTTTGTTGATTCGCAGCTTGCCATTTAAACCATGTAGGAAATCCAGCTCCTCCTCGTCCTCTCAAACCAGATATCTTTACATCTTCGATAACGTCTTGGGGTGTCATTTCTTGCAAGCATTTTTGAATAGCTTTGTAGCCATCATTTGCTAGGTAATCTTCAATTTTCTCTGGGTTTAAAACTCCTGCGTTCCGCAGTGCAATGCGAACCTGTTTGTCCAAGGAAGCTTGATCATTATCTCCCATGATCACTGCATCCTTTGGTTGCTTCTGATGAATAGCAAAATCAAGAATTTCTGCAATGTGTTCGGGTTTCACGGAAACAAATGTTGTTTTTTGACCATTGTCCGAAACAACATCCACAATGGGTTCTAGATAGCAAGTGCCACAACAACCAGCCAATTCAATCTCTAGAGGATGGTTTCTAGATTCAAGCTCTTTCTGAATTGCTACCGTCACTTTGTCGGCACCTGCTGCAATTCCACAACTTCCCTGACCGATGATTATCTTCATACTTGATCCTCCTTGCCTGCATTTAATTTACTTTTTTTCCGAAGATCTCGAAGAATGGATCGAGCCTTTTTTGGAGTCATTTTTGCATAGGTTTCTCCGTTGATCATCATTACGGGAGATAAACTGCAACAGCCCAGACAAGCAACGTTGTTAAGAGTAAAGATACCATCTTCGGTTGTTTCTCCGTTTTGGATGTTAAGCTCATCGCAGATGGTTTGCTCAATCTCATTAGCTCCATTGACGTGACAGGCAGTACCTTTGCAGAGCAATATGAGATATTCTCCTACGGGTTGTAGGCGAAACTGCGTATAGAAAGTTGCTACACCATATATAATAGGTGTTTTGATCAAGGTTTCTTGTGAGATATAACGAATGATATCTTTTGGTAAGTAGCCATAGATGTCTTGAGCTTTTTGTAAAATAGTGATCATACTACCTGGCTTATTTTTATAAACCTTTAATACTTCGTCCAACTGAGAAGTATCGTGTGTTAGCTCATCACTACTTTTTTTACACATGTTGTTAAATTGATTCAATTCACTCATGTTTATTCCTTTGTTTAGTTTGTTTATTTAGGAAAAAGAACAATAGACCAGTCGCATTTCAACAATGTCAAAAAAAGCATTGATGCCATTTTTCAAAGAACAACATCATATTCATCATATTCCTCCTACAAATGATTGAGCATCTCTATAGTAGAAAGTATAGAGGAATGAATGATTGTGTAAACAAAATCTCCCTATTTTTCTTCTCTTTCACTTAATTTTTTTATTTTGACAAGCACTCTTATTTCAATAGAATGATCGTGATTTCGGTTTACTATTAAGTTTTTAGGAGGATCAGTTACATGTCCGATAAATCTTTTAATGCTTTTCAAATGGCACAGGAACAGTTTGATGGAGTTGCGAAAAAACTAGACTTAGATCAAGCTACAAGAGAATTGCTTCGAAATCCTCTCCGCGAGTTTCATTTTTCTATTCCTGTCCGTATGGATGATGGTTCTATTAAAGTTTTCCAAGGTTTCCGTGTACAACACAATGATGCTAGAGGACCTGCCAAAGGTGGAATTCGATTCCATCCACAAGAAACCATTGATACCGTTAAAGCTTTAGCTACTTGGATGACATGGAAATGTGCCGTGGTTGACATTCCACTTGGTGGTGGTAAGGGAGGTGTCATTTGTGACCCTCACCAACTATCTGAACGTGAACAAGAAGGAATTTGCCGTGGTTGGATCCGACAACTTGCATACAATATTGGTCCTGTCCAAGATGTACCCGCACCAGATGTAATGACAAACGCTCAACATATGTTATGGATGATGGATGAATACGAAACCATTCATCACGGGAGATA